>JALEPP010000054.1 GCA_022767075.1 Agathobacter sp.
TGGTTTAGCAGAAGGTAGTGTAAATAAGATAAAAGTGATAAAAAGGACAATGTATGGACGGAATAGTTTTCAGTTACTTAAAGCAAAAGTACTGTTGCATGAGAAATTTCGATTTAGTATCAACTAAGGTTGGAAAGAACCAATTGGCCGTTTACATTTACGCTACTACCTCCTATTTATTCGCTTAATTAGTGCTTTATCCACATACCACAGTAGCTTCGCGCTGACAATTCCACATATAAATACCACACCGTACATAAGCATCACGTTCCAGTTGGTAAAGTCAAAAATATGTTTTACAAAAACCCCATGTATCAGGTATAGTTCCAGACTGATGGTTCCAATCCAGATTAACACAGGACTATACAAAGAAATCTTCAGATTCAGTAGCAATACAAACCATACAAAAATAATGCATAAGAGCATCTGGGGAACAGAAACCAAAAGCTCATTGCGAATTCCTTTTATTACAGGAACCGGGTTATAGAAACCAATGGTCCAAACCAAATATTCTACCAATACAAATACCAGCACGAATGAGACGATAGATGTGGCCAATAGACCTTTATAGTGCTTTTTCACAAATTTCTGTACCTGCTCTTTGAATCTGGCAACAAGCATACCCATCACAAACAGAATCGTGGAGTTGTACCACCACTCACCCATAAACCAATGATTTCCAAGTGGTGAATCGTCATGTCCTCTTGGAATACTAAACGCAATGATTCCAACGGCGAAAAGGCTGAGAAGAACCATTGCCACATCCTTGTTCTTAATAAGTCGGAACAAAAGAAAGAACACCAGATACAAAATGGTAATCTCAATCATAAACCAGCCATTGTCATTGATAATTGGATATCCAAAGAAGTGACCTACTATCACCTTAACCGGTGTCTGAATCTTGTTATAGAACAGGCGCACCAGAATATAGATGATATTGCACACCCAGAATGGAATTAAAACTGTCGATAGACGATTCCTAAGAAAATGATCCAGATACCCCTCTTTCTGATGAACACTGGTAATGAGACCGTATCCGGAAAAGAAGAAAAAGATGGACGTAAACAAAAATCCCGTCTCATTAAAAATTGTAATTGGGCCTCTATAATTCCACCCATAATTACTAATAATCTGCGTCAGATGATGCAAAATAATGCACAAGCACGCAATTGCCTGGATTCTCTTGCCCTGATCTCTGCTCCAGGCTTCCTCTTCAAAGCTACCCTTTTCAGCCTTCTTACACCCAAAGAAGCTCACGCCAACCACAGCGATTGGAAACAACAATAACATATAATCCCACATAGTACTCCCCCTTCAATTACTTATACTTCTTGCACATATAATACTGCTACGATACAAAGAAAGCAAGAAAACTCGCCCAGGCCATACGTTCTGGACGAGTTTTCTTATATAAGATTGCATAGAAACCTATTTAAATTGATTTGCAGGTTGTTTTTAGCTTACAAATCCCCTGAGTCATGGTTCCCATAGGGCAAAAGCTACACCAGGTTCTTGGTTTAAAGAGCACCATCACGATCAGTCCAATAAGAGTCGAAGTTAACATTAAACTATAGAATCCAAAGCTATATTGTGCTACCCAGTCCGGCACTGTTCCCACAGTATATGTCCATCCCCATGGCACCTTGATGGTCCAGAATAGTTTAATCACCTCTCTAAGAGAACGCGCTCCACCTGCCACAAGATAAGTCTGATACACCATATTTCCAAACATGCTTAAAAAGAACACCAAAAATCCATAGCGGAACCATTTCGAAGATAACCACTTTGGTGCAGGTCTTCCCATGGAACACTTGGCATTTTTCCCAAGAACCGTAAAAAGTTGTCCACGTCCGCAATACTTGTTACAGAAATTCTTATTCCCGGCAAATATTGCAAACAATAATGGTACGATAAAATCAATCATTCCCAGCCACGCAAACAGTATATTGAAGAATCCAAGGGAAAAATAGACAATCGACCAAATCCACAGATAATCATACCAATGTTTTTTCTTATTCATCTCGAAATCTCCCTCTCCTCAGCGTCTCTCACACAAACCTCAATCACTTCCGCAGGACAAATCCTTGCGCAAAGACCACATCCCACACAGGTCTCTGCATCCACCTTCGCATAACATCCGTTCCACACGCTAATGGCATCTCTCGGACACTCCTTTACGCACGCGCCACAGGCCACACAGCGTCTTTCGTCCACTTTTGCATATCTTTTTCCAGCCATCTCATTTTCCTTTCTACACAATTACTCAAAATAAAAATCCATATTCGGTAATGTCATCCTACCAAATATGGATTTACAGTTCTGTAACCATGTCACAGAAAGCTTTTTAATTTTTCCTTATCCTCAATGTGAATCTTACCACGGCCAAGGGAAATCACCTCATTTTCTGCCAGGTACTTGAGCACACGGGTAACTACCTCCCTGGCGCTTCCAATATATTTTGCAATTTCATCATGGGTCAGGCTTAAGGTTTGAGTCCCCGCATGACTCATCTCATCCCACAGGAAGCCTGCCACACGTTTATCAATCTTCTGAAACAAAATCTGTTGCATGGTCCACATGACATCCGAGAACTTCTCCGTAGCGGCCTTGTAAAGATACAGCTCCACATACGGATTTTTCTTCATCACCTGATTCAAAACCACCGAAGGCAGCACCGACACCACCGTCTCCTCCATAGCTTCAATCATCACGTCAAAGGCAATGGTATCCATCAAGCAGGAAGCCGACAGAACGCACACTTCTCCTGCTCTCACACGAAACAAAGTCACCTCTCTTCCCTCATCCGACAGGATATACGCTCTAAGTTGCCCTGACAGTACTGTCATAAGTCCTTTACAGTTCTCCTGACAGCGATGCATCAGCATGCCCTTCTCATAGGTCTCCTTATGGACACTCTGTTTTATCTGCTCTTTTTGTTCTTCTGTCAATTTATCCCAAAATTCAAACATACTTCCTCCACGGGGACGTTCCTTTTTCCACGCCCATCGCCCTTTGGTCCCCATCTACCATTATGGAAATCCGAGCAGTCTCACCAAACACCGCCTTGCCTATTGTTACCCTTTATTTTCTATGTATTTTCGGAGCATTTCTTCTGAAACATTCCCTACACTGCACACGAAATATCCATCTTTCCATAATGAAAGTATAACTTAAACCACCACTTTTGGCTACCTTAACCCACCGTCAATATACTTCCTTTCACGAGAAAAATGTTGCTCTCCTGTAGGATTACAATTGAGGTAACATCCTACATTTTGGAGGATAGATTGGTTATTGCTCTATTACATTTTTTCTTTTAAAATTAATGTATATTTGTTAGAGTTATTGAAATTTTAAGGAGGACATTCCTGATGTATCATTCAAAAAAAATAGGTGTGTTTATCTCTCATATCTTTGGAAATTATCAGCACCTTGTCTGTCAGGGAATCATTCATACTGCATTTGAATACGGCTATACAACTGAGATTTTCACTTCCTTAGACGGGGAAAACCTTGGTCACTATGCAGTTGGGGAGAAAAGCATTCTGCAAATTCCCAACTATGATAGTTTTGATGGCATTATTTTTGCATCCGATACCTATATTTCGGAAGAGCTTCGGGAACGAATTCGTGCCAAGCTGGAAACTCTCTCCTGTCCTATCGTGGAAGTGTCTGAATTCACCAGACTTTTCCCATCTGTATCCATGGACAACAACTCCACCGCAGGAGAATTGACGGAGCACATGATTATGATCCACAACGCCTCTCGAATCTGTTATCTGGGATGTGAGGAAGAATCCTACTATTCGAACCTGCGTCAGTACGCTTACTGCGAGGCTATGGAGAGGCATAATCGGTCCATCGGTAAACATGATATCTACAGCGGTTATTACACCATGGATTCCGTGAAGGATGCACTTTCCTTCTTTTGCCAAGACGGGACTCCAGATGCAGTAATCTGTTACAATGATCATCTTGCACTGCTATTTATGGATGCCGTTCTTAGTGGAGGCTTTCGCATCCCTGAGGATATGGCAATTACCGGATGCGACAACCTTCCAGAAGGACAAAATATTGCTCCAATGCTGACCACAGTCTCTTTTCCTGTCAACGAGCTTGGAACTACCGCCGTTAAAAATCTGATTGCCCGAATCCAGGGAAGAGAATTGCCTTCCACAACGCGGCTGACTGCTGAACCACTGTACCATCAGTCCTGCGGCTGCAATCTAGGGTTGCAATCCAATCCCTTCTTCTTTATTGAGGAGCAGACCTCCCGTATTGACACCCTTAAAGGTTCCATTATAGGTTCCATGAATATGTCTGCAGCCCTACAACATATTACAGACCTTGACGAGGGAATCAATCTACTGGAAAAATACATTTGTGAGGTAGAACACTGCACAGAGTTTTATATCTGCCTTTATACAGGCTGGGATTCTGCATCCAGTCACATTTTGGAGCTGACGGATCAGCAGGACAATTTATTTGACAATAATATCGTCCAGCTAAAGCTTGCAATAAAAAACGGGAAACGACTTCCTGAGTGTAGCTATCAGAAAAAATACATACTTCCACAATATCTTTACAAAGCTTCCGACAGTTCTTACATCTGCATCCCTCTATTTTTTGAGGAGCGGGAGTTCGGTTATATTGTACTTGCCTACGAAGAAAAACCAACCGATTACTATTTCCGTCTGGGACAATGGCAGATGATTATCAGCCAGATGCTCCAAAGCATCTGTGATGCAAAACATACGGGACTCATGGTTACCCATTTGGAACAAATCTATATGAAGGATGTTCTAACGGGATTTTACAACAAAAATGGATTTTTCCGTCATGAAAAACAATTTCTAGATAGGGCCATTGAGGAGGACCTATGGCTAACTGCCTTTGTGATTGACATAGATGGCCTAAAGGCGATCAATGAAACCTATGGACATGAGGAAGGCGATTTCGCCCTACAGGTGCTTGGACGTGCACTGAACAGTGTTACTGGTGAAAACGACCTGTGTTCCCGCTTTTCCAATGACGAATTTTTTGTCCTGTCCCTTGGAAAAGAGAAAAATGAGGCGGAGGCGCTGATCGAACAGATGAAATCCTACTTAAAGAACTATAACCGACTCAGCAACAAAAAATATCACATTTCTTGTTGCTGTGGCTTTGCCTGTGCGCATCCTGACTCTGGATTTACAAGGGATGGTATCCTTTCTTTGTTTTCCGAGGCAGAAAGGATGATGTACTCTGAGAAGGCACAACATCATAACCTGCGGTAGCTGTCATAGGACAGACTACCGCAGTTGAGCATTTTTACGATATTCACTAGGAGATACCCCATAATAGCCCTTAAAGGTCTTCATGAAATGCTTTTCATTATCATATCCAACCTTCTGACTGATTTCCATAATCATTAAATCAGTTTCCACTAAAAGCTTCTTCGCCGCTTCCATTCGAATACCCTTTAGGTAATTGACAAAATTCGTTCCGGTATATTCCTTAAACTGATACGAGAAAAGAGAGTAGTTCATAGAAATCTCATTGGAGATTACCGCCATGTTCAAATCCTTTGCATAGTTCTCCTGTATATATAAGATTGCCTGCTTAATCTTCTGCTTGCTACTATTAGACTCCAGCTGATTGTTAATGCTCTGATGAAATTCCAAAAGCCAGTCCATAAATACGGTCTCATAGGCGTCCAGATTGGAAAAGCTGTAATATGACGACAGCTTCTGTAATCGTTCCACATCCTGGGATAGCGCATTGCGGTAGGTTTTCCTGATTTCAGAAAAAAAATTATCCATCCCCTCTTCAAAGGCTTCTGGCTTAATCTGTTCTTTTTTTGCTGCGAAAAAGAAGCTTTTCCATACTCGAACCACTTCCTCTGTCTTATCAGTTCCAAGAAGTTGCACTCGTTTGAGCTTCATCTCTGTTTTTAAAAGCTTCTCGCCTTCTTCCAATAGTGTTTGGGGAACTCTTTTTTCTTTGTCACTAATAGACACCACACTCTGATTGGTACAGAATGCCCGATGTCTTGCAAGTACCGCCTCATCATAGGCAGCCTTGACCTCCCTAACTCCTCCATGCAAGGCACTAACCCCTACGTACTCCTGCTGCAACTCATTTTTCAAAAGCAATTCTGCATTTTCTCTCGGCACAAGATAAACGTCATTTCCTTCAATCCCGTGCAAATAGATATACGGATCTCTTTCCTCCTGCTTTTCCCTTGAGTTCGTGGCACATATACAAAATTCCTGTATGCCGAATCTACTTTCATATTCCGCCTGAAGCAAGTCCATTTCCTCATCTAAAATCTGCTCATTGAGCATCAGGTATTTTAACTGGCGATCCCCTAATTTCTTGCTGACCTGCCTATTCTCTTTTCTTGCCTGGATTTCCTCCTCGAGCTTTTGAAGAATTTCCTGTATTCTTTCTCTCTCCACGGGCTTTAGGATATATTCCCTAACACCCATTCGAAGCATTTCCACCGCATAAGAAAAATCCGCATACCCACTGATTGCCACCGTAATAGGCTTATCGGGAAGGTCCTGCATTTTCTGCAACAGCTCAATTCCGTTTAATTTTGGCATTCGTATATCCGTAAACATTACGTCAACCTTTTGTTCCTGTAATATTTCAAGAGCCATCTCCCCGTTATTACACTCAATAACAACTTCCACCGGGACACCGCTTCGCTGAATCATCGTGCGAATACCCTGCCGAATTATTTTTTCATCTTCCACAATTAGAACCGTCTTCATAACTTACTCTCTCCTGTGAATTCTACTGTCTATCTAGCAGTTCCTTGGAAATCGGTTTCATAGGCACACGCATGGTAACCTTTGTATAACAACCCTGCTTTGACACAATTCCGATTCCGTATTTATCTCCAAAGCTCATATGAATTCTGTCCTGTACATTTTTTAGACCGATACCATTCCCAGAGCCACCGCTTGTCTCAATTTCGCCTGCAATTTTTTTCTGCAGCTGTTCCACTTCCTCCTGACTCATTCCTTTTCCCGCATCCGTAATCTCGATGACACAGTCCTCATTCTCTATGATTCCCTTCAAATAAATATTGGTATCCTCTGCCAATTCCTCTATACCATGGCAAATGGCATTCTCCACAATAGGCTGCAAGGACATCTTAGGAATCTCCTGCTCCATAATCACATCCGGAATATTAAGAGATAGATAGATTTCATAGTCAAAGCGTAAATTCATCAATGCCAGATAGTTTTTAATATATTCGATTTCTTCTTTTACGCGCACATTCTCCGATGTCCAGCGCATACTGTAACGTAAAAGTCTTCCCAGTGACGTAATCGCATCGGATATGGCGTATTCCTCGTCGATTTCAGCCATCATTTTAATGGACTCCAGCACATTGTATATAAAGTGGGCATTAATCTGGTTCTGCAAAGCACGAATTTCTGAGTTCTTCACAAGAATCTCTCTGTCGACACTTTCCTTGTTAAGCGTCTCTATGCGATCCAGCATCTTATTAATCTGTGTCCCAAGCTCTCCCATCTCATCGGTTCCGTTGCTATCAATACGCTTGTGTAACTCCCCACTCTGTATCGCACGGATGGATTTGAGGATTTCATAAAAGTGTCGTAGCAAACGTTTAACAATGATGTTAATAAGCACTGCCAGACCTGCCATTATTGCCAGTAAAATCAAGGTGAACAGATACCACAAGTGATATACCCGGTTCAAACTTTCCGAGATGTCGTGAACAGACAGTAACGTCCCTCCCAGTTCGCGAATATACAGATAAGAGACTACATAGTGACTTTTCCCAGCCCTTTTATAGGCTAAATGGATTCCGTCCTTCTTAAATCCCTCTTTCATCTCCTGCTGCACAAATTCATTTGACTCATCCTTCTCATTGTCTCCAAAATACATGCTGCCATCATTGGCAACGAAGCAGCTCCACTCATTTTCGATATCCTCATATAAGGATGGAAACAATGCCTCCATGGTTACAGCTGTTTCAATAATACCGATACAACCACTTTCATGATCCTCAACAGGTGTAACTAACGATGCTATTTTCTTGTCCGCATGATTGTCAAACAAGGTATCCTCATAATTAAAATTCCAGCCCGTAAAATCCTCTTTTGTTGCCCATTCCATCCTCTGCATACGGGAATGATTATATAAAACAGGCATCATTTCCTGTACCTGATCATTCATGGCATAGACGTGTACACCATATAGCAAAGTGTTATTATTCACAAGTCTCTCCAATGATGAAATGTCAGAATGATAAAACTCTAGCATTTCTTCCGTAGTCATCCTTTCCTGCCCCATGGTACTGTTTAGTACGTTTAGCAGAGGCTCATCATTTAAGAAAAACTGTGTGGTCATATTGACAGAATCAATATTCTTCCTGATATTGTCACGGCTTCGCTCCATCGTATATTGCATATAGGTAGTATTCTCACGTATTGTGTTATCCTCAATACTGTAGAACAGTACCCCAGAAAAAATAGAAATCGGCACCATAACAAGCAAAACTATTACGATGGTAAATTTCACATTTAGTTTTAAGCCGCCTAGCTTTTTTTGTATTTTCTCTTTCATCTGTTTAGTGAATTCCCAGTTGTTCCTTTGCCTGATTCATCAGTTCATTTTTCTCTTTCTGGACCATCTGAAACCCATACTCCTGCCTCTTATTTAAAAATGCTGCATACAACTCATCAAAATTTTCCTCTGACTCCGCCAGCAAAAGCTTTGGTAAGGTCTCACTCCATAATCTTTCAATTCTGGTATTGGCATAATCTTCCTCGGAACCCGGTTCCAGAAAGGCGTCATACTGGCCATTGTAGATTAAATAGGGATATGTCCACTCCCTTAGCTGCGCCAAAGGCTCAGGTTCCTCCTGCCTCCACTGTAACTGCATCACATTGTCCTGCAGCATCCAATACATGTTGTCCGCCCCGTAAAGCCGGTCATATTCCTGTCTGTCACTAGCCAAAAGCTCCTTAACCTTTTCCTTAACTACAGGTTTTCCATCCACCATATCATAGGTCTCACCCTCCACTCCCAGGTAAGTTCGAAGCTGTCCTTCTTCACTGAGCAGGTAGTCCAGAAAGGCAATGGCACGCTCCGGATGTGCGCAATTTTTGGATATCAACGTGACTGTCCATCCATTGATTCCTGTAGTGGTAAGCGTATGGTCATCTCCTGCGGAATTCCTTGGTCCATCCACAGCCATATAGATTCGTTCCGGATGATTGGCATAGATTTCCTTTTGCTGCGCCACTAAATCCGAATATTGATACAACATACAAAAGTATCGTCCATTAGCAATCTTCTCCTCCATCTGGACTCTTTGGTCGATAAAAATATCGTCTGCAAGCATCCCTTCCTGGCCCAGTTCCCGAAACATCTTGAGCCAGATAATATATTCTGGGTCGGTATACCGATCGTAAAGTTCTCCATTTTTTTCATAGGGAACTGCGAGAAAATTCATCAAAAAACTGTCAAAGGAGAGGTTTCCCTGTTCTGTAAAGGCATGAGCCCCCACCGGAATCAACGGTTCTCCATCTACCTCCGGAAACATCTCATAGGCTTTTTCTACAGCCTTTTTAAAACCCTCCGGGGTAGTCATATCCGGGCTGCCAATAGCCTCATAGATATCCTTCCGCACCAAAAAAGTCTGATTGGAACCAATCTCCGGATGTTCCTCCACATCCTTTGGGGTCACGCTGGAATTGGGATAGCCATAGATATTTCCATCCGGCTGAGTATACCAATTCACTCGCTCCTCATTACTGACCTCCCAAAAATAGGCATCATATTCGTCTGCCAATTCATTTAAAGCGTAAACCATATCCTTATCAATCATGTCATCGATTTGACTCTCCCACCAGCCAAGTGTGATAAAATCAGGTAGAGAATCAGACGAAATCAAGGAAGCCAACTTCTCGCTTTCATTTCCACTAGGGGTAATGAATTCAATGCTGACTCCTGTCTCTTCTGTAATCGTTCTGGACACCAAATTTTTTCCCCATTCCCCCGTAAACCAGGTATAATTCACATACCACTCCAACGTTACAGGATCATCTGCATATTTCCGCCATGCCGGCTCCACTACAGTTTCCGTCATCTCCTGGGGTTCACTTCCCATCGTCGACTCTGTGTCTGCTTGTCCACAGGATGTCAGAAGCGTACACACAACAGCCAACGCAACCCCTCCTAGAATCATCATTTCCTTATTGTCTTTCATATCCCCAATTCTCTCCATACCTTACTTATATCTTCGTCTAACCATTATTTTTCGTGTTAATTGTATTATACGTGCTGGCCAGTGTTATTTCAATTTTTTCTGTTAGCGCGTCAAAGTTGCGCCGTAGCATGTAGCTAGAAAGAAACGCCAAAAACACGCTTTGGACATCCTCATGCCCAAGGCGTGTTTCAATTATTTCATTATTTGCCATAAAGCAATTTTTTTATAAACCGATGCCTGCCATTATTCCTTCACACCTCCTGCCGCAATACTGCTGATAATATACTTCGAGCAGAAGCAGAAAACGATCAAAATTGGGACCACTGAAATGGCAACTCCAAGGTAAATTGCCCCCTGGTTTTTCTGTAAATCTGTGGCTGCATTTAACGTCGAAATCATGACTGGCAGTGTCATTTTATCCGGCGTATTTAATAAAATGAGAGGTACTAAGTAATTGTTCCAGTTTCCAATAAAGGTTCCAATGGACATGGTAGCAATACCTGGTGCCATAATTGGAAGTACAATCCTGTGAAAAATATGTATTTCACTGGCTCCATCTATACGCGCCGCCTCCAAAAGTGCCTTTGAGAGAGTTGACTGTACGTACTGTCTCAGGAAAAAGACAATTCCAGGAGCTGCGATGGATGGTAAAATCAGTGGCAGATAAGAATCAATCATGTGAAGCTTCTGGCAAAGGTTGTAAAAACCGATCAAGCTAAGCTGTGATGGAATCATCATAAACACCACAATAATCTTGAACAACCAGCCGTTACCCTTGAACTTATATACTGCCATGGCGTAAGCCGTAATTGCTGAGAAATAAGCGGTCAGCAGGGTACAAGGAATCGCAACTATCAAGCTGTTTGCAAATCCTCGAAACAAATTCACATAGTCAAAAAGTGCTTCCCAGTTTTCCCTCAAATGTGTACCGGGAATTAAAGTGAAGGAACGCGCAATCTCTACACCGCTTCTTGTGGCATTGACAATCATTAATAAAAATGGGAGTAAACATGTGATTGACAGAGCAACCAGAAAAATATAAATAATTGTTTTTTTGATTTTCGTTGCCATATTATTCCTCCTCCTTTCCAATTGTTTTAAATTGGATAATGGATACGATCAAAATAATGAAGAATAATGTGTAAGCGATTGCTGACGCATAACCAACTTGACGAGTTTCAAATCCAAATTTATACAAATACATAACTACGGTCTGTAACGCACCGGAAGGTTCTCCTGCGGTTCCTGGTGCAACACCATTCATAAGGAATGGAAGATCGAACAACTGTAATCCACCAATTAGGGACGTGATTAATACATAAAGTAAAATTGGTCTGATTAAAGGTAGCGTAATCTTCCTAAATACGGTCCATCTTCCGGCACCGTCAATTGCTGCAGCCTCAAAGTAATCCGGGTTAATTCCTTGAACTGCTGCCATTAAGACGATAAAGGAATTGCCGAACCACATCCAGGTCTGAATTATCGAGATCACCCATGGCGCGGTGCTCACAGTTCCCATCCAGTTAATCTGCTGATCCGTAAGTCCTAAAGTCATTAGCATCTGATTAAAGGTACCATATTTCCAATCTAGTAATGTCTTAAATAAAAAAGCTACGGAGGTTGCTGCAATCAGGTTCGGCAAATAGAACACCGCCCGAAATACGGAAAGTCCCTTAACCTTGTACTTAATATCACTGAAAATAATGGTAAGAAGGAACGCAAGACCTATCTGTAAAATGATATTTACACCCCAAATCTTCACCGTATTCCAAAGGTCCCGCCAGAAAAACCTATCCTTAAATACTCTTATGTAATTATCAATTCCAATCCATACCGCATCACCATAGCCTTTATAACTGGTTAAGCTCAAGTAAAGTGTTCGCAGTACCGGATAGATACTAAATACTAAGAAGACAATTACAAAGGGTAATACAAACAGATATCCCCAGCGGTTGTAATCCTTTTTCTTCTTTGCCACACCCGTTTTCGTCATTTCCATCTCCTCCGTTTCAACGGGAAATCCGGGCAGCACTAAGGCTGCCCACTTCCGTAAGTTACTTATCTATTAATGGTGATCTCTGGATATGTAGATTCTACAACATCGTAGAACTCATTAACTGCGTCCTCTTTTGTCTTCTCACCAGTCTTTACTGCTGTAATTGCGCTACCCCATGCATCACCGATTGCTTTGTCATATCTTGTTACCTTAGAGTAATCAATTCCTTTTGCCTGCTCTAACCAGAAGCTGTAAAGTTTCTGTCCACCGTAGATTGGATTCTCATCCTCTGCATGTGCTTCAAGTACAGGGATTAATGATACGGTGTCACCCTGAGAAGCCTCGATCCACCAGTTTGCAGTGTCTTCATTTAAAGTACAGTATTTAACGAAATCCCAAGCAAGCTCTTTTCTTTCAGACATAGATGAGATTCCAATGAATGTACCACCACCAAATCCGTAAGCAGGTCCTGCGCAAACGCCCCATTTACCACTCATTTCTTTTACGTTGTCTCTCATTGTAAGAACACCCCATGAAGGAAGTCCGTAAGCGAATACCTGAGTCGTATCCATACCTTCTGTTGCTTCTGCAAAGGCTTCTGAGTCCCATACGTCTACGGAATCATCTGCGTAGTTCTGGATGTCAGCTGAAAGAATTGGAACCTCTCCAGCCATAGCCTGATACCAAGGTGTTGACCACTGGTTTGCGTATGCAGTTAAGTCATCCTGATATAATGAAACACAAAGGTCCATGTAATCATATCTTCCCTGGTCTACATTTAAGGTACCATCGATAACCCATGCAGAGTCTCCTGAGAAGTAGTTGATTTCTGCATCAGATGCAAAAATTCTGTATCCATTATCCTTTAAGGTCTGTGCAGTTGAAAGAATAGTATCGTAATCTGCAAATAACTTTCCAATCTCTTCTGGATCTTCTGTTCCGAATACTTCCTGTGCAATATCTCTTCTATAGTAGATTCCTGCTGGAGTAATCTGGTAAGAGATTGCTCTTTGGATACCCTCTGAGTCCTGTCCTACTTCCCAAACATAATCAACAATCTGGTCTGCGTAGTCCTGAGCGTTATATGGTGCCTGATTTAAGTCCTCAAAGTAACCAGCCTCAAAAAAATCCTCAAGCTGCTGTGGCTCACCCACGAATACATCTGGCTCTTTTTGTCCACCGTTAAGTGCTGTCTGAACCTTGGTTACATAGTTTGCCGGCTCAATAACAACTGTTTCAATCTCTACACCAGGATGTTCCGACATGTATTTGTCAGCGAATTGCTCCAAATCCTTAGCCAAAGTCCAAACAACCAATTTCTTGTCTTTGTCTCCCTCATTTGATGCGCTAGCGCTGGTGTCTGTGCTTGGGTCTGCACTTCCGCATGCGGTCATGCTTACAACCATTGCCCCAACCATTAGAGCTGAAATAAGTTTTTTTAGTTTCATAAAAGTCCTCCTTCTCTCCTCAACATTTTCTTTTTGTTTTCTGTTGATAATCTGATTATAGATGCCTAAGCTTTTGTTTATAATGTCACAAATTTTACATAGGTATCATTTTTTTAGTAGCAGATTGTCTGTATAGAATGGGGTGCTACTACAGTCTTCATTCCACAACCTGCCTCTTTCACTGTAACGGGCACTTCTTTTTCCGTCTTATTCAACAAAACAAGTACTCTTTCTCCATCTGGATTTAAAAATGCGGTGGCCTCTATCTGATCGGTATAGCGTGTCGTTCCGATTCGGACTGCATTTGGTTTGATATAGCGACTGAAATGTCCAATATAATAGTAGGTAAGTCTCTTCTCATAGCTATCTGCCTCCACATTGCACATGATTGGAGCCGCACAGAAATTTCCTACGTGGTTTGGACCACCCTTTTCATCTAAGATCAGGTTCCAGTCAAAGGAGGCGCTGATTCCTGCGTTGAGGTTTCCCAATATATCATGGGCATACATTTCTGCCTTTTGCACTTCATCTGAATCAGCAAAACGCGAATACTCCACACAGCCCTCAGTAAAGAATACTTCCTTGTCCGGGTACTGCTTGCGAACCATCTCAATAGACTCAAAATGATCTCCTGTATACCAGTGAACCGCTGCACCCTTTACAATTTTTCTGGTGACTTCATCTGCTATGGTATCTCTGAAACGAGAATATGCGGACTCCTTATTGTGATCCCACACAAAAATATTCACGTGAGAAAGTCCCTCTTTTTCTAATTCAGGTCCCAGATAATCTCTTACAAACAGACTCTCTTCCTCTGCAGTGTAGACACAGGAATCCCATGTCTGTACTGCCTCTGGCTCATTCTGTACAGTCAGATATCCGATAGGAACTCCAGCCTTCTCATATTCCTTAATGAAACGAGCAAAATACGCTGCCCAAAGGGAATAGTATTCCTTTTTCAGCTTTCCACCATGATTCATCTCTCCGTTGGTCTTCATAAATGCTGGAGGTGACCAAGGAGAAAGCAGAAACTGCATCTCTCCATCGCACTTCTCCTTAGCATCATGAATCAATGGAAGGATTTCTTCTCGGTCATGGTCGATTGAGAAGGAGCATAGCTCTGTATCTCCTTCTTCGATGTAAGTGTAGTTGCCCAATCCAAAATCGCAGCTATTCATATGAATTCTGCCAAGGTTATAGCGAAGTCCTCCTTCTCCAAAGTAAGCCTCAATAAGCTCCTTCCTATTTTCCTCGCTCATCCTTGCATAATTGTGGGCAGAAGCCTCGGTAAAAGCCCCACCAAAGCCTCGCATTTTTTGGTATGTCACCTCCGGGTACACATTTACAATGTTCATACAGTCCTGCAGTTCTTCTGCCATATGTGTTGTCTCTTCCCAGAATTTCCCATACTGATAATCGGTAATGATCTGTTTGATTTTCATATACTCATCCCTCCTATTCTAATGTTATTTCAATTTTTGACACCTTCTGCTCTCTGATATCGCTGGCAATCTTTCCGCTGACAGAACCAGCTTTGGTATCTACTTCATTCTGATTCTTATATAAGAGGTGCATGTTTTTTATCTGATAGTTTCCTGGTATGTAGTCTTTTCTCTCCTTCATCACATACTCAACCTGGATTTCACCAAGCAGCGTGGTAATCACCGTCTTTTCCTCCGGAATGAGATAAGCAGGAATCATCGGGGATGGTGCAAAAGTAAGCTCTCCATTTTGAACCGTAAACACACTCCTTCCAAACATCATAAGCTTCCACATACTGATAAATTCAATGGTAGAACCGGAAAGTCTCGCCACAAAACCTTTTCCATGAATCTTTTCATTAGGATTCTTACTGCTGGCAATGAAGGACGAATTCTCATAGATGCTTCTTCCGTACACCTTAGGATCCAAGAATGGTACTGCTGCTTTGTGGAAATCCTGAATGAACTCCTGATACAGTCCACTTCGCAAAAGCTCCAACAGATACTTATATTCCATGTGAAGCCAGATGGACTCATTTTCCAGCCATCCTGGTGTAAATGCCCTTGCTCTTCCAAGCTCATACGATGCCTTCTCCAGTGAGGCATTTACCTTGTACATTGACAGCTTCTGATCATAGAGGTCACTGTTTTTCACATTCTCATACAGCTTCTTTTTCTTTTCCATAGGCTGTGCAAGTTTTAAGTAACGCACAGGACCTTCTAAGAAATACGGAATCCGCTGAACAACAAAATGTATCGGTTTGATGCTGTCCCCTTGCTTCTCGTACTCCTGCACCTGGTACGAAAAATAGGTTGGACAGATTTCACCAGATATCTTACAGGCCTTTTCAATTCCATGATCTACTGTCTGCTTCCATCCCCTTAAGACAGTGGCCAACTCCTTACTCTGATAGGTGCGCTTTCTACCGGACACACCAGAAAAAGTCTTATCTCTGTAGACCTCTTTCACATCATTGATTCGATTCCAGAAGGAGATCACTTCTCCATCTCCCGCGAGATTTTCTTCCTCCAATCCATTAATCAGGTGCAGTTCGTCCACCAGATTTCCCAGTTCTTCTGTAATCAGAACCTCTTTGGGATACTTTTCTAATGCATCGATGGTATACGTGAGCATTCTTCCTAGCTCATAAGTCTCTGCCATGGAAGAACCGAAGACTCCGGGAAGACCATTTAATGCATCGTACCAGCCCGGCTTGCCACCTTCCATTTCCACGCCCATGCCATAGGCATCCAGTGTTGCGAACTTCGTGGCACAAAGCAAAAGCAGCTTTTCCATCAGGGTAACCTTTACCACTTCACCCTTACCAAAATCCATTCTTACCAGTTTTTCTGTCGTGTTTCGTCTTGTCTCGTTATTCAAGGCCTGATACTGACGAAGTCCATTTGGAGTCTCTACATACCGTTTATCTCTGCGATTTATATTGACCTGGGAAAGGAAATAGGTGTAATCGTCTTCGTACAACATTTCCTCTTCTTTTTCCGGATTGATCTCCAGATAGTCCTGAATTAAGTCCAAATTATAGGTCCAATGGTCGCTCCAATACCCCTCTCCAAAATTTCCATTTACCAGTCCATCGGCAAAATCAATGATTTGATAGAAAAGGTTTTCGTTCCACTCCGTTAATACCTGGTCCAATTTTGTCCATAATGCTCCCGGTGTAAATGGCTTCGTGGTAAAGTCCGTCAACTCGTTGGCCTGATCTCTAGTGAACATTTCAAACAAGGCAAGCGCTCTTTCTCTTTCCAATTGATAAGTCAGCTTTTCTACTCCCAACGGATTGTACCCATCCAACTGAATCAAGCTATAGAATTCCTTGACGTTTTCCCTACCTACATAAGGGGCAAAAAAAGTATCACATCTACGGTTCTGGTTTACATCCCTAAAGTTTCCGTTTCCCTGGGAATAGAATTCTGGCAGCATGGAAAAGTAATTGTAATCACGCTCCAAATCTCCATGCTTTCTGGAATACACATAATAAAGCTTATTGTGTCCCAGCTGTATCGGATACCCCCCACGAAGAACATTGTCCATGTAGGTATATTTGCAGTAAGCATCAAATTCTGAAGACGCTGTCCTTGTCTCAACACCCCTACATAGTTCCTTGATCAGTTCTCGGGCTTCCTCTTTTTTTGCCTCAAAGTAGGCTGCATCTCGTTTTTCCTCTAAGAACTGTTTCAAAATATTCTTGTTATTTACCTGTCCAATGAGTTCATAAAGCACCATAGACTCCCCTGCTAAAAGTGTCTTCTCGGCGCCGTAGAAACTGCATGGCAGATTGTTCATGGTCATTTGCTTTTTCTCCCAAATACCATCAAGCCCATCCTCTGCAAAACATACTGCTGTCTGCAGAGAACAGTCATAGCCAAAGACCACTTCCGGGTCCACTATAGGATTGAGTGCTTCACCATCCTCCATGCAAGCCAAAGAGAAATTTCCGCCCTCAACAGTGGACACTGCTGCAGTGTCATCCATACTTGCGCGAACACGGAAATATGGTACCTTTTCACCCACATCCTCTACCTGCATCCAGGCCTTTGAAGTCTGTGTCATATTTTTCATGCTGTCCATATCTACTCCATAAGGAATCAGCACCGGCATACCATCTAACACCTCCAACTTCACCGTCTCAGGCGACTGGTTGGTTATGGTAACCTTACGTACAAGGGCTCCAAGACTTTCCCCTGGCAGCGTAAAGTAATCCACCTGTATCAAAAGCTGTTCTTCCTGGTTCTTCTCCTGAATGGAAAGGCCATTCATACCAATGCGCATTTCCTGCTCTTTTCCTTCATCTGCAAAGGCCTCCAAGTAAGAACCATTCTTTCGGATAAAAGTACGGAATCCTGTACGCTTCACGTTCTGGTATGCCACATGCGCAGGATAAAACTCCATAATTGCATGATCCTTGTTATCCACACCAAAGCTCACTATGCACTGTCCTCTGTTCACGTAATAGCACCAGATTGGAATTCCTCTCATACCTGCAATTCCAGGGAGAAAGCTTGCAAAAGTAGACTCTTTCCCATATGACTTCATAACAAACTCTTCTGGGTTTTGTTTCATGACCGATTATCCCTCCATTTTTCCTAGTTTCACTTCAATTTTCTGAACCTTGTCAGGCCAAGCGTCTATTCCGCACTTTGGCAGCATAAACACATGATCCGATGCTGTCTTTTCCGATATTCGTTATCTCCACATGCATGATTTCCACATTATTGTCCAATGGAACAAAGGATGTCACCTTACTGTCTCCACCCAGATTGGGCGTCAACGAGCTTTTGATACCATTTTCTCCTGCTACCGGAAAATACTGATAACTGTAGTTTTCCGGCATGTCAATTGTAAAAGTTCCTTTTTCATCTATAAATCGATAGCCCTTCATATTTTGTCTCCTATTTCTTTATTCCATTTGCATACTCTATAATGATGGATCGTGCTCCAGCCGTATTGGCACTATCTCCCTGGTCATTAATCACATGACTGATACCAGGGTTTCCGGTTATCATAATGGCGCAGATATGATGTACCTTCACCGAATCCTTATCCGGTAACTCCATAGCACAGAAAGCTTCTACCTTTGCGTCTCTGTGATAAGAATAAATACCGATACCCCAGGCCTCAAAATTGTTCACTGAATGATCCACATAAATGGAAGCGTATCCATTTCTTTTTCCACTATGACTCCTCCATTCTTCCTGAGAAGGAACATCATACGGCATTTCGCTCTGGTACATGATTATTTTTCCATTGTCACCATTCCATATGGTTTGGTATTCCTGGAAATGCTCTACCATCAACGCATACATCGTTACATTGTCACCATTCACAATCATTCCATTTGCCGCCGTGTTTTTATCCCAGGCCACATTCTCACCATGATCAGCACGCCATATCCATAGATTGTCTCCTATCACATCATTACTATGGATGGTCAAACAATTTTTTACCTTAGCGGGATAGGAAGGATCCGCACCACCTACACGGAAAAACACATCGGACAGGCAGATAGGAGCATCCTGATGCACTTCATCGCTTTCCTTTTCTCCAATTACAATAAGCTGGTCGCTTTCCACTTCTCCAGCATCCAATAGCAATCCTGCAAGTATAATTCCATCTACATCCTGCGTTTCCACACAGGCATTTCCCTCTGTAGGCTGTAGGGTTGCCAGCCCCATTCCAAGTAGTATGGTATCCTCCTTCTCCACCTTGATTGCTTCCTGAAGTGGATAAATACCCGGAGTAAACAGGATATGTTTTCCTTCCTCCAAGGCCTTATTGATGGTTTGTGCCGTATCTGTTTCCGGCTTTGCTATGTAAAACTCACTGATTGGTATCTTTTTCCCGTTAGACTCATTATCTTCCCAGGATATTCCCACTGCCTCATATCGAATCTCAGGCAGATACACCATAAAGCCTTCTACCTCATCATGAATCAAAAATGGTTTTTCCTGTACCACAGGTATTTTCTCCACAGAAGTATAGGCTTTTGCGGGCCAAGTACCCTCTGGATCACACCCTGCTTTGTCTCCCGCAAAGACCATGTTCCAGTTTTCACCCATCCATGTATGAAAATCATTGTTTCTGGAAAGCCACTGTTGTTGCGAGCCGGAATCAATCATCATTGTCACCTTGGAATCAGATAGAAATCCACCACTACACCATCCATAGTCATCATGAAGGTACAACGAGCCGTTGATTTCTACACGCCGCATAAATGTAGCCTGAGAAACAGCCCACATGACATCACTATCAATTTTCAGGTTCTCCACACCTCTCCAGAAATTGCAACAGGCATTATGATTATTAGGGTCATCCCCCAACCACCTGGCATCACAATTTAGGGAAGAAAGGCAGGTGTCACCTGGAAGCTCACCCAATCCCGACACCTGTGTGTAAAATCCAGTCTTCACAGAAATAGACTCATCATAGGTTCCTGGCATAAAATACACCGCATAGCGCTCTTTCCCAAATTGATTCGTCTCCTGTTTGCTCCACAATTCATCCAGTATTCCTTGCACTTCCTCCGGGTCATCCTCCGGGGAAAAAATGTATGTGTTTTTTCCAAAGAGTTCTGTTTTATAGTTTTTCCTCTGATTCTTCTGGTACAAATTCTTTTGTGACTTATTCATCGCGAATACACCAATCACACACACCATTACTGCTGCAAACAGCAGTAGCAAACATCCATCTCTCATGTTTTCTTTTTTCATTATGCTTTCCCTATTCTTCCACCTTAAATGTATCTACCGCAAGTTTTAAATTTTCCATATTCTCCTTCATCTGCTCCGCCGAATCTGTAAGCGCCTCCGCTGCTTGGGTCTGTAGCTTTAAAGATTTCTTCATCTCATCGGAACATGTCACCAGATTTTCAGAAAGTGTACCAATGGAACGGATCGAAGAAAGTGTGGTATGCCTTTCCGTATTCATTCCCTCAACCTTTTCAACAAGCTCCTCCATCTCTCCAATTAACCGCTCTAGAAACCGATTCATATTCTCAAATGCCAAGGCTGTCTCCTGTACACGATCTCCTTGCTTGATTACAATGCTCTCTGCGATTTCAACTCTCTCCATAGCTTCCTCTGAATAAGTGCGGATTTCCTTTATCATGTTCTGTATGGAAATCGCCGTGGAAGCAGCATTATCTGCAAGATTGCGAATTTCCTCAGCCACAACCGAGAAACCTCTTCCATTCTCTCCCGCTCTGGCCGCTTCAATAGATGCATTCAGAGAAAGAAGATTGGTCTGGGACGCAATATCCTGAATGGTCTCCGTAAAGTCTGCAATATTCGTCAGCTTTTCGCCTAACATCCATACCTTTGCCTGAACCTCTCCGGTTGCCTGGGTTGTCTCCTGGGATTGTCTCGTCATCCCCTCTACCGCGTTGATCCCTCCTTGGATCATATCCTGCGACGCATGTACACGATCGATAATGTCAAAGATGCTCTTGCTCACGGTCTTGATTTCACCAGATAATCTCTCCATCTGGTCGTTACAGTTCTCGATTTCAATGCTCTCGCTTTCGATGATGTTTTCCACTTGCTTCATTTTCTCATTCATGTCCTGGACATATATGTTGACCTGTCTACCAGACTGATTTACCTGATTGCCAGAATCGGATACGACGCCAATCATTTTTATGACCTCCAACACAAGAGTTCTCATTTTTTCGATGGTATTGCGTATGGCCAAATGAAGCTTTCCAAACTCATTCCTTGGAATGTACTCTTTTTTCGACGAGAGAAGAAGTTCTCCCTCTGAAACTTTTTTCAAGGATTTCTCACTTTTCTTAATGTTGCGACTGATTCCTTCTGTAATAAAAAGCCCCAGCAGAATCGCCACAAGTGTTGCTGAAATAACAAGAATCAACGTAATCTTTCCAATCTCCAAAGAGCTTCCCACGATACTTTCCTTTGGTACTAGGACAGTGATGTATCCATCTGCGATGGAACTTCTGCACATCATAAATAGATAATCTTCTTTTTCATAGGTTACATAGCTCGTGTACCAGTCCTCCTCTACCGCTTTTCCTTCTTGAAAGAAATCTTTATCCTTAACGGTAATTGCTGAGCCGGTTGCAATTTCCCTGCCGTTCTCCGTCACAAATGAAACCTGACTGTCTTCCCCAAAATCCAACTGTTGTAGCAGATTTTTGATTTTCTGGGCACTGATATCAATTACAATCAGCGCTTGATTATCCCCAGAAGAAATGGACTGACTGCAATACACAATATACTCGTCCTCTGCTATTTCCATTTTTTCGTCTATAAATGAATGTCTCTCATTCCACTGAATTATCTCGTTTTCCAATAGACCACTGTCATCCGACTGTGACAGTCCTGGCATGAAGCTGTCAATCTCTGAGCTACTCAGGGTTTTAGTGGTTATGACAGTACTCCATTTCATGGGAATAATGTGGATATTTTGAATCAATTCATTGGAAGTCTCCATCACACTAAGCCTGTTCCTAAGAGCATCCTTAAGCTGACCTTTTTTTGTGGTATCTTTATCCATCGCTCCAAGAGCATAGGATCTGACAGACGCATCCTGCCCCAGCTCCATGACCTCCTGCAACACCACATTAAGTGAGCTGTCCAGCGAATTCCTTGTCATCACTAACGCATTGACTGTGGACTGCTCGTAGTTTTGTGTCAGTCCTTGTGCAGCCTTTTGGTAAGACACGATTCCCACTGTCATGATAAATAAGATAGGTATTAGAAATCCTGCGATAAGCTGGGCTCGAATGGATATGACAAGTCCTTTTCTTTCCAACTCTTTCTCTCCGCATTTTATGTTCTTGTGTTTTTTCATTTTTCTTCTCCGTTCGTTTTGCCCTGTTTTTTTTCATTTTAACCAAGGAGAAAATCTGAATTAAGGTGCCATTTATCAGTTAGGTATCATTTTTTTATTCAGGGGCTCATACAAAAACACCTCTATCTGTAGATATCGCTGCGTGGCAAACAAAAATTGCAAGATGAACGCAAAAAAAAGGCTTCCCGAGAAAACTCGGAAAACCTTAACCGGGGACGTTCCTTTTTCCACGCCCATCGCCCTTTGGCCTCACCATCGCCCTTTGGCTTGCTGTGTGCTTTTACTACAATTCCAACACCGCATCCATACACAGCTCAAGTGCATACTCGTAGGCATCCATCCCCATATTGCGCATATCATGTTCTTCCACATTGGCAAGACTATCTGCCGTAAATAAAATCTGACCCCAGATTGCACCTCGCATTTTGGCGCACGCTGCAAGGGCCGCACACTCCATCTCAACCACCTGACATCCTTCTTCTCTGCGGTAAGAAACCAGTTCCTTTGTCTCACGGTAAAAAGCATCTGTGGTCCAGGTCAGCACCCTGCGATACGGCAATTGATGCTTTTTCAAAGCCTTCTCGATTCCTGCAAGGGCCAACTCATTGACCTCCATGTATCTGGATGGTGCCACATAATGATAGGAGGTGCCTTCATCCCGAAGAGCCTTGTCAGGAACCAGAAACTCATTCTCCGGAATATCCACTAATACCCCGCAAGAGCCACAGCTAATCACCTTTTTTACTCCATATCCAAAGAGCCAGTCTAAAATCTGTACCGCTGCAGGAGCACCCATAGGAGCCTGGACCAGGCAGATATCCTCCCCCTGGTGCTCAACCACGTAAATGGGATATTCCTTGGTGATATTTACAAAATGTGAAATAATCTTGGCCTTGTGCTCTTTTGCATATCCATCCACATAGCTCTCTAAAAAGGCAAATACTGCTTTTTCCGGCAGCTTAATTCCAAGCTTCTCATGATTCGGCATAATCACAGCAGCTTTATCATTATCAAATTCTAAAATAGGAATCTCATTCTTTATTATCATCCCACGGCTCCTCATCATGGTTATGTCTATCTGTCATGATTATTCGTTTCCGTCATTGCCGGCACAGTTCATCGACTCTTCTAAAATTCTAAGTCCCTCTTCTACATTTTGTCCCAGAATCTCCTGGGTCTTTTCAAAGGAATACTTTTGATGCAACGTATCATGAGCCTTAAGAAAAGCCTCTTTTCCATGCTTTTTGATAAACAATGCCTGTGCTTTGCTTGCAGCTGCCCCGTCGTTGTCCGGTATATAAAAGCCTTTTGTACAACTCATAATCTCATTGCACTCGTAGCAACCACCCAAGCCCTTTTCTTCACAGCACCGGATATTTGGGCATTTGCCGGTTCCCACATAGGCACCATAGGAACAACAGCTAAACACAGAGCGACAGCCTCCGCACCACTCCCCTAAAAAGCAATGGTTGCAGGAAAGGCCACAGTAGGCAATCATATCCACACCCTTTCTCGCCCTCTCAACGATTTCTGCCTTCCATTTTCCGCCCAACTCACATCGGTGCTCCTTCTTAGGTCCCTCTTCCGATAACGTTTTACGATAAACCCTGGAATCCTCGCCTTCTATGTCCTTATCCATACGGAAAAATTCATATCCATATTTCTCATATAAACCAACATGATTGGTAGAAATATGTAGGCATTCTTTTCCCATAATCGTTGCCAGGCTCTCCACATGGTCCAATAGGATTCCCATATAGCCATGTCCCCTGTACTCAGGAAAGGTGTATACAAACCCCACCCACGGAGTCAACTCCGTTGGCTGAATATCATCAAGCGGTGCAAAAGTACAAAAGGACACCAGCCTTTCTTCATCCACAAGCATTGGCACCAGTGCAGTCTCTCCCACCATTTTCTTGAGCTCATTTCCTTTTAACAGGTGATGGAGGTACTGACCTGCGTCCCAATCACACTTTTTTAATTCCTCCAGCCAATGCTCTTTGTTTTCTGCCGTAAAAAATTCAATTATCCTCATCGTTCATCCTCTCCATACATGGCACCACCACAGCAATATAAACCGCCGTAAGTACCGCCCCCAAAACGGCCGCCTCCAAAAAAAGAAATGCCCATGAGTTTTGGAGCGATTAGAATCATACCCATGGACATTCCAATTATTAAAATCAATGATATACTAAGCTACTAATAGTTCTCTTTTCTCACTTCAAAGTAAGCCTGTGGATGATTACATACCGGGCAAACCTCCGGAGCCTCAAGTCCTACTACAACGTGTCCACAGTTACGGCATTCCCACATTACTACGCCACTCTTTTTAAACACTTCCATTGCTTCAACATTTTTCAGAAGTGCACGATATCTCTCCTCGTGAAGCTTCTCAATGGCACCTACGCCTCTGAACTGTGCAGCGAGTTCTGTGAAGCCTTCCTCTTCTGCTTCTTTTGCCATTCTTTCATACATATCTGTCCATTCTGCATTTTCCCCTTCTGCAGCATGTAAAAGATTGGTAGGGGTATCTCCAAGCTCTCCTAAAGCCTTAAACCAAAGCTTTGCATGCTCCTTCTCGTTTTCTGCCGTCTGTAAGAATAGGGCGGCAATCTGCTCATATCCTGCCTTTTTCGCTACAGATGCAAAATAGGTGTACTTGTTTCTTGCCTGAGACTCACCTGCAAATGCCTCCCATAGATTCTTCTCTGTTTTTGTTCCTGCGTACTTGTTTCCCATAGTATTCTCCTCCATTTTCCTGGTTACTTTTTCAAAATCAGATGCCGGATGCTTACAGAGCGGACAAATGAAATCCTCTGGGAGCTCTTCTCCAACATATTCATATCCACAAATCTTACATCTCCAAATGGTCTGTCCATCCTGGGTTTTTCCTACTTCCTGTGGTTTTGGCTTGATGTGATTCATATAGTATTCGTAGGTTGCTGATGAATCCTCGGTCAGCACCTCCATATCTGTTATCTCGCCAATAAACATAGTATGAGAGCCAAGATCCTCTGTCTTATTCACCTTTACGGAAATATAAGCATTGGTACCCTCTGTAACGTAGTACACCCCATTGGTTCCTCTGTTACACGCCGAATATCCCGCAAACTTGTCTACTTCTCTTCCTGTCTGAAATCCAAAGTGCTTAAACAAGTCAAAGCTTGCCTTTTGGCTAATAATTGATACCGTAAACTCGCCCGTTCTCATAACCATATCGTGGGTATAGTTTGCCTTATTCACGCAAATACTCATCTGATTAGGTTCTGATGCCGCCTGAATTGCAGTGTTGATGATACAGCCATTATCCTTCTCACCTTCTCTCGCAGTAAGGACAAATAAACCATAACTAAGTTTATACATTGCTTTTTTATCCATAGAATAACCCCCTTTCGTTTATGATTACATTATCTCTCATTTCATAGATTTGTAATCATTATACCACTTACAGTGCTTTATTCCTATACCCTTTTTTCTTTCCATATGTAGAAACAGGCTGATCCAACTACTATGAAAAGCACTGCAATTATGATATTACATAATCAAAATATTGATATCTCCGAAAATATAAAGGTCTTCGATTCTCAGTATTCCTGTATAAAAGTAAAGAAAAGCGAATGCCCGGATGTCATAACAATGACTTCAAAAGTATCAAAAGCTCTGGCTGATGTATTGCGAAACAATGAAGGTTTTTGGAATAGTTTTGACAAAGTTATTATCTACTATGGCAACGGACAAATCGAACTTACAAAAATTCTCACATCGGTATTCAGCACGCTATATACTCATGTTGAATTCCGCAAAGTGAAACCAGTGGATTATAAGTTGTTCCAAATTGCAGACCTTATTTGTACTATGGAGTTTCTTGCTGAAAAGGCTGATACCAATTCATTTAGCCATTCAGAAATGGAGTTTTTGTTTTCTGGCACCGTTTTAGCACCGCTGAACACATTTACACTGTTACACAGACGTAAAAAGGCTTCCAAGGAAAACCTTGGAAGCCTTAAATTTACTGTATTATTGAACTATCAACAAGAAGTTATTCCACCCATTATTTATATTTGCATAAATTCTTGGAGCCGATTTGGAGCCGGTAACGATAATAAAAAACCTAGAGCTGGCACTCCAGGTCTTTCGTGACTCCATTGGAATCGTACTAACTTTTCTTAGCTAAGTTTATACTACTACCATTCTTTTAAAAAATCAACCCTTTATCTTGAATCGAACATCTATTCGCGATATTATATCTTTGCTGTCGACTCTTTCCAGCAGGAAGGGGGTGACTCTTTTGGAGCTTATACTAACTTTTCTTATCTCCGTATTGGCATCTGTAGCTGGCTACTACATTTGCAAATGGTTAGACGGAGACGAATGACAGCACTAGCCTGACGGTGTAGTTCTCCGTAAT
>JALEPP010000065.1 GCA_022767075.1 Agathobacter sp.
TACAGCGGATTACAAAAAGGAAAACGGAGGCATAATTTTTCCAAATCCAAATGCGCCTACAGGAGAGCTTCTGCCACTTTCTAATGTGGAAGAAATCATTGCAGCAAATCCGGATGTGATTGTAATGGTAGACGAGGCTTATGTGGATTTTGGAGGAGAAAGCGCACTTCCTCTTATTGAGAAGTATGACAATCTTCTTGTGATTCAGACGTATTCCAAATCCAGAAGCTTAGCCGGTTCCAGAATCGGTTTTGCTATGGGTAATAAGACGTTAATCAAATACCTAAATGATGTGAAGTACTCCTTCAACTCCTACACCATGGATTCCCTGACCATTGCTCTTGGCACTGCGGCCATGAAGGATGTCGCCTACTTTGAAAAAACAAGGGATGCCATTGTAAGGACAAGGGAGTGGACGAAAGAACAGCTTAGAGAGCTTGGCTTTGTATTTGGTGATTCCAAAAGTAACTTTATTTTTGCCACACATCCGGGACTTGATATGATAGAGCTCTTTGAGGCGTTGAAGGAAGAAGGAATTTATGTGAGACATTTTTCTAAGCCGGAGAGAATCTCCAACTATCTTCGTATTTCCATCGGAACAGACCGGGAGATGGAGACTTTCATTCAGTTCTTGACAAGATACCTTGAGAGCCGTTAGTATAATATGCAGTGTGTTTCATACACTGTAACTAAAAACTGTTATAAAGAGAAACAAAATAAGAGGTAAACATGTTAAAGCATTATATTATTATTGGTTTGATATCTATGGTTCCATTGATTGAGCTTCGAGGAGCAATTCCTTATTCTCAGGTTTTTGGACTCCCAATGATTCCATCCTTCATTATTTGTATTATTTGTAATATGATCCCTGTTCCGTTTATCTACTGGCTTGCCAGAAAGGTATTGGAGTGGGGCAAAGATAAGCCAATTATTGGAGGCTTCTTTACCTGGTGTCTGGAAAAAGGAGAAAAGGGCGGTAAAAAGCTTCAGGCAAAGGCCGGAAGAGGTCTTTTTGTAGCCCTCCTTCTTTTCGTAGGAATTCCTGTGCCGGGAACAGGGGCCTGGACAGGTACCTTAGCAGCAAGTATGCTGGATATGGATTTCAAATCTACCGTAATTGCAGTTGTGCTTGGAGTCCTTTTAGCCGGTGCAATTATGATGACGGTAAGCCTTATGGGAGTTACCATTTTCTTATAGGTTTTAAGAGATTATCGAATTTGTCAATATTTTGGCATAGAGTCGATGAATATCCAGGGCACTGACATCAAGATGATGTTGGTGCTTTTTTCCTGCCTTTTTCTTTGGCAATTTTTTCTTTACTTTAAAACTTTAATATGCTAAAATAACTTATAAGATTAAAAGATATAAATAAAAGTAATAGTAGATATAGATATTATTACAACGAATAGAATATTACAGTGACAATAAAGAGGAGATGCAATGAGCAAGAATTTAAGAACAGAAGCGGTAGATCATTTGTTTGATGCTATTTTATGTTTAGAGAACAGGGAAGAGTGCTATACCTTCTTTGAGGATGTATGTACCATTAATGAAATCTTATCTCTTTCCCAGAGATTTGAAGTGGCTAAAATGTTACGAGAGCAGAAGACCTATTTGGATATCGCAGAGAAGACCGGTGCTTCCACGGCCACAATCAGTCGTGTAAATCGTTCCCTGAATTACGGAAATGATGGATATGATATGGTATTTGCAAGAATGGATGAAAAAAAAGCTGACTAATTGTCAGCTTTTTCTTTTTCCTTTTGAAGAATCTCATTCAAGTGATCAATGGAGCGCTCTATGAGCATCTTTTTTATATACACATCATGGCTTAGCATGCAGATAAAGCTAAAGGAGTGGAGAAGCTCCCGATCCTCTTGGGGAAAGTCTGCAAAGGTATCCATTGCAACCTGATATTTCTTAACCAGATCTTTGGTAACCTTTTTGGAATCCTCTTCCGAAATACGGAAAATCTCCCGGTAGATATCCTCCACATTAAAGCCTTCTTCTTTTCCAAAGTACTTGTCATTAATTGGATTTAATACCGACTGAATATCGTTGATGCTCAAAATATTCTTAAGGTAGTAGATAAAAATCAACATGAGAACATGCTCTTTGGAATATTTCTTTTTGTTGGGTGGTGGAAGCAGGTCGTTTTTGGCATAGTTATTAATCATGGTCTTGGTAAGAATCTTGTCGCTTTCATGACGCTTGCAAGCCTCTAACTCCTCGTCCATAAAGGTTGTAACCTGATCCATATATAAGTCAATATTCGGAAGATCTTCCGGTTTAATATATCCGATGGTCTCCAGATAGCGGATGAGATCTTCTGTAAAGGTTCTAATATCCATATCCATTTTTGTTCACCTCAACTCACATTATATAGTATTTAAAACTAGATGACAAGTAGTCAACTGTCGTTTTATGTGGAACTGTCGCTTCGATGGAAGGGAGATGGAAGAAACATTTTTAGGTTTCTTCTTTTCCAAAGGCACTTCCCATGCTATAATAGAACATACATTCTAACAGATACAACGAGGATTGTGAGGACAGGACATGAACAATTACGAAATGCTTAATCCACAGCAGCAGGAGGCTGTTTTCTATACGGAGGGACCACTTTTGATTTTGGCAGGAGCTGGCTCGGGAAAGACCCGTGTACTAACCCACAGAGTGGCCTACCTTATGGATGAATGCAGAGTAAATCCGTACAATATTATGGCCATTACCTTTACTAATAAGGCGGCAGGGGAGATGCGGGAGCGTATTGATCAGATGGTAGGCTATGGCTCAGAAAGTGTCTGGGTGTCCACCTTCCACAGCACCTGTGTCCGTATTCTTCGTAGATATATTGATCGTCTGGGGTATGATACCAACTTTACCATTTACGATGCAGATGATCAGAAGACACTGATGAAGGAAATCTGTAAGAAGCTTGAAATCGATACCAAGATACATAAGGAACGTTCTTTCCTAAATGTGATATCCTCCGCAAAGGATGAATTAAAGGATCCGATTGCCTTTGCCAATGAAGCGGCGGGAGATTATACTAAGCGCATTCAGGCTCAGGTCTATGCAGAGTATCAGGCGGCACTTCGCCAGAACAATGCATTGGATTTTGACGATTTGATTTTCAAGACTGTGGAGCTATTTCGAATTGACAAGGAGGTTCTTTCCAACTATCAGGAGCGTTTTCGGTATATCATGGTTGATGAGTATCAGGATACCAATACGGCACAGTTTGAGCTGATTCGACTCCTGGCTTCCAAATACAAGAATCTTTGTGTAGTAGGTGATGACGACCAGTCCATATACAAGTTTCGAGGGGCCAATATCTATAATATATTGAACTTTGAAAAGTATTTTCCGGAGGCAAAGGTAATTAAGCTGGAGCAGAATTACCGTAGCACTCAGAACATTTTAGACGCCGCCAACCAGGTGATTCAGAACAATGTGGGAAGAAAAAGCAAATCCCTTTGGACCAATCAGGGTAAGGGCGAGCTCATTGATTTTCAACAGCTGGACAGTGCCTATGAAGAGGCTGATTATGTGGCTAGAGATGTGGCAGGAAAGATACGCAGAGGGGAATACCAGTATAAGGATTGCGCCGTACTGTATCGTACCAATGCCCAATCACGTCTTTTCGAGGAAAAATTTATCAATGCCAATATTCCATACAAGATAGTAGGTGGTGTAAACTTCTACCAACGCAAAGAAATCAAGGACTTACTTTGCTATTTGAAGACCATCGACAATGGGCGTGATGATTTGGCCGTGCGCCGCATTATCAATATTCCCAAAAGAGGAATTGGCGCAGCAACGATACAGAAGGTTGCAGACTATACTGCAGAGCATGAGATGGATTTCTTCCATGGACTTCAGATTTCCGCGGATATTCCTACCATCGGGAAAGCCAGCGCCAAGATACGTCCTTTTGTGGAGTTGATTCAAAGGCTTCGTCAGATAGCGGAGACAGGAGAATTATCCAGACTCCTGGAGACGATAATCGAAGAGACCGGATATGTACAGGAATTAAAGGCGGAGGGCACCGAAGAGGCAGAGAGCCGTATACAAAATATCGACGAGTTGTTAAGTAAGGTTGTAGCCTATGAGGAAGAAGCAGAGGTTCCTTCATTAAGCGAGTTCTTGGAGGAAGTAGCTCTTGTTGCGGATATTGACAGTCTGGATGACAACACGGACTATGTGGTGCTGATGACTCTTCACAGTGCAAAGGGCTTGGAATTCCCTAATGTATATCTGGCGGGAATGGAGGATGGACTTTTCCCAAGCTACATGTCCATTACCGCAGACAATGCCACAGAGGAAATCGAAGAGGAGAGACGCCTTGCTTACGTGGGAATCACCAGAGCCAAGGAGCACCTTACCATCACCAGTGCAAGAACCCGCATGGTGAGAGGGCAGACGCAGTATAGTAAGGTATCCCGTTTCGTCAAGGAGATTTCTCCGGAATTGCTAAAGGGTGAAATCTATGAACCGAAAACCAGAGACAGCTATCTGGATGAGCTTCCATGGGAGCAGAACTCCTTCCAGAAGGCCAAGGCCAGCTTTAGCAGAGTAGCCACCAATTATGGAACAAGCAATCCAACCACCAAGGCAGGGATGGCGTATGCAGGAGGAGGCATGGGAAGTGTAGGAGTAAAACCTGCCAGCAATTTTGGGACAGGCGCCAATACGGGAACGCTTACCTATGGAGTAGGAGATCGGGTACGACATGTGAAGTTTGGAGAGGGGGAAGTACAATCCATTGTGTCCGGCGGAAGAGACTACGAGGTGACGGTAAGCTTTGATTCTTGCGGCGTGAAAAAAATGTTTGCAAGCTTTGCAAAGCTTAAGAAAATATAGCGGAATTTCTAAACAAAAAATTCGGTTTGTATATAGGAAATAGTCCTGGGGTATGCTATAATTTAGTTAATGAAAAAGGTGAGTTTATTCTTAAGAAAAGGAGAAGGAATTATGAGCAGAGTAGACGAATTAGCAAACAAAATGGAAGAAGTTCTTAGTACTGTAAAATCTTTCGAATTTATGCCAAAGAAAGAGGAGAAGAAAGCCTCTCCGGTGGTAATCGTATTTGCTGTTATCGGCGTTGTAGTAGCAGTTGCTGCAGCCTTATATGGTATTTACCGTTTCTTCACACCGGATTATCTGGATGATTTCGAAGATGACTTCGAGGACGACTTTGATGATGATTTCTTTGAAGAAGAGGAAGAGAGTACTACAGAAGAATAGTCCGAATCATAGAGGAAGACTGAAAGAAGGGGCAGTTGCACGAAGCAGTCGTGCACTGCTCCTTTTTAACGTATAGGAGATTCCTATGGAAGCTCCTATACGTTAAAAAGGCACTGCGTGCCAAGATGCGCACCTGGCGGAGAGGAATTAATTGCTACGCAATCCGCTCGGGCGCGAAAGAGTGCGCCACGCACTCTTTTTTATGCAAAATAGAATGGAGAGAAAGTATGAAAAAAGGTCAGATCGCACAGGGTAAGGTAACCCATATCATTTTTCCGAACAAAGGTGTTGTTGTAACAGATGAGCAGGAAAAGGTCATCGTAAAGAACACGGTGCCGGGACAGAAGGTATCCTTTTTTGTAAACAAGGTAAAGCATGGAAAGGCAGAGGCACGCCTACTTGAGGTGTTGGAGAAATCACCACTTGAGGTAGAGAGTCCATGCCCACATTTCGGCGAATGTGGAGGATGTACCTATCAGAATCTCCCTTATGAGGAACAGCTTGCACTCAAGGAAGCTCAGGTGAAGAAGCTTATGGAGGACGCCATCAAAGATAAGTGTGAGTATGAATTTCAGGGGATCAAGGCAAGTCCGGAACGCTTCGAATACCGAAATAAGATGGAATTTTCCTTTGGAGATGCCTTTAAGGATGGACCCCTCGCCCTTGGTATGCACAAAAGAGGTAGCTTCTACGACATTGTGCCGGTAGGAAACTGCCAGATTATCGACGAGGACTTCCGCTTGATTTTGTCATCTACTCTTGATTTTTTCACGGAAAAACATACCACCTTTTATCATCGTATGAAGGGAACCGGTTATCTTCGTCATCTTCTTGTGCGCAAGGCAAAGAAGACAGGAGAGATTCTTATCGATCTAATTACTACCACTCAGATAGATTCTGCATATACAGGTGTAGCTTCCCAGGAGCAGCTTCTGGAGGAGTATACATCGATGCTGCGAGCCCTCCCGTACAAAGGCACCTTGAAGGGGGTTCTTCACACGAAAAATGATAGTGTGGCGGATGTGGTAAAAAATGAGGGGACAGATATTTTGTGGGGAGAAGATTTCTTTTATGAGGAGCTTCTGGGACTTCGTTTCCGAATTTCTCCGTTTAGTTTTTTCCAGACCAACTCCCTTGGGGCAGAAGTCCTCTATACCACAGCCAGGGAATTTATCTTAAATGGAGATGAGAACTCCCTGAATGAGAAGACGGTTTATGATCTCTACAGTGGAACCGGAACCATTGCCCAGATGATGGCACCTGTATGTAAAGAGGTTGTGGGAGTAGAGATTGTGGAGGAAGCAGTTGAGGCAGCAAAGGAGAACGCAAAGCTGAACGGCTTGGATAACTGCAGCTTCTTGGCGGGAGACGTGTTAAAGGTTCTGGATACCATTGAACAGAAACCGGATTATATTATTTTAGATCCACCACGTGATGGAATCCATCCAAAGGCCATTGAGAAAATAATCAATTATGGTGTGGACCATATGGTATACATTTCGTGTAAGCCAACCAGTCTTGCAAGAGATCTTGAGATTTTCCTGGCAAGGGGATATCAGGTGGATAAGATATGCTGTATCGATCAATTCCCTGGGTCTGTGCATGTGGAGACTGTAGTTCTTTTGTCCCAACGGAAAGCGGATGATTATGTTTAGGTGGAATTGGAACTGGATGAGCTTGATGTGACGAGTGCGGAGGGCGCAAGAGGTCCAGTGGACCTCTGCTCTGCGCGGACCGGAGCGGTAGCGGAGACAGCTAGACAGCCTCAATGTCCGGTGGAGAAGGACAAAGCTATTAGGGATGCGCTGGAGCATTTTGGGATGCTATAACATATGACATAAAATGGATATGCGAATTTGCCGATATAAGGTATAGTAGGTGGGTTGAGTTTAACAAATCGGTATTTTTAAAGGAGACTTGCTATGGATATGAATCTTTCATTTTCTGTACTTACAGCAAATATTATTAGTATACTGCTAATTGGAACGTTGTATCTCGCTAACAGACAAAAAGCGGAGTACGACAGAGATATGCG
>JALEPP010000069.1 GCA_022767075.1 Agathobacter sp.
TCCGTTGTTTATTCCGGCTCTATTGATCAGGAATGTAAGTTACAGGAATATCAGCAAAGGCTAAAAAAACTAAGCGCAAGAGAAAAACGAATAAAAGATGCTTATCTTAACGAAATTGATTCCCTGGAAGAATATAGGGAAAACAAGTGTGCATTAGACCGGGAACGTGATATAATAGAATCAGATATCAAGAAAATTATCAATTCTAAAATCCAGTATTCCAAGGACGAAATGGATGATAAAATGAGACAAAATATCATTCGATTGCTTGAAATAATCGATGATGAGTCCGTATCTTCTGAAGCAAAAGGGAATGCCATTCGTTCCGTTGTGGATCACATCTCATTCGATAGAAAAAACACTAGTCTTAAGTTTTATCTGAAGCTTGTATTCTAGAAACGTTGAAAACAGTGGGGTTCTAGCATTATAGGTTATTGCAATATGGCGGTCCTGACGGTGAAATGGGTGCAAGTATGCGCTATTTATCACAGCGTTATTCCATGCCGGATCGTAAGGTTTCCGGTCTTCTTACCGATATCGGCACAGAGGAGCTCGGTCATCTTGAGATGGTTGCAACCATTGTACGCCAGCTCACCAAAGGCTGCTCTGCAGAGGAGCTGAAAAAATCCGGACTTGACGCCTACTATGTGGACCACACCGGCGGCATCTGGCCTCAGGCAGCGGGTGGTATTCCCTTCAATGCCTGAGAATTCCAGTCAAAGGGCGATGCCATTACCGATTTATACGAGGATATGGCTGCTGAGCAAAAGGCAAGGACCACCTATGACAACATTCTTCGCCTGGTAAAGGATTACGAGGTTGCGGATCCGATCCGTTTTCTTCGGGCCAGAGAAATTGTCCACTTCCAGCGATTCGGGGAAGGTCTTAGAATGATATCGGATCAGTTGGATGAAAAGAATTATTACGCCTACAATATTGAATTTGACACTTAGAACAAAACAGACCAAAAAAACGGAGGCTCCTAACCTATTGGTTAAGAGCCTCTCTTCTTGGTCCTATTCTTCGCCCAAAAGCCTTTTATACAATCTAAGGTACTCTCCCGCTGAATGCTCCCAGGAAGAATCTCTCTCCATGGCCTGTGTCATAAGGTGTCTCCACTCCTTTTTATCCCGAAAGATTTCCATGGCATAGTGGATACATCCAAGCATCTCTAACGCATCGTAATTCGCAAAGCTAAATCCGGTGCCCTGGTGGGTGTATTGATTATATGGTATCACAGTCTCCTTTAAGCCACCTGTCTCCCGCACAATTGGAAGTGTTCCATAACGCATAGCCATAAGCTGGCTAAGTCCACATGGTTCAAAAAGAGAAGGCATCAAAAAGCCATCACAGGCTGCATAGATTTCATGGGCCTCCTCTTCACTGTATCCAATGTGTACATGCATCTTTTTCGGGTATCGGTTCATGAAATAAGTAAGCATCTCCTGGTATCTTTCTTCCCCGGTTCCCAGAACTACAAACTGGATATCGTCATGGGCCAGCATCTGTTCCAGCACGTATGCTACCAGATCAAAGCCCTTTTGATCCGTCATACGGGATACCATTCCTAACAGGAAGGTGTCTGCCTTTTCCGGAAGTCCATACTTCTTCTGTAGTACCTTTTTGTTATCCTTTTTGCCCTCTGTCACCGTCTCCTTGGTAAAGTGATGGGTAAGATAAGGATCCTTCTTCGGATTGAACTCCTCATAATCGATACCATTTGTAATACCAAAAAGACTATCCCTTCTGGCATACATGAGTCCATCCAGCCCTTCTCCGCCTTCCGGTGTTGTAATGTCATGGGCATAGTTTTCACTTACGGTTGTAATCATGTCGCTGTAAACCAGACCACCCTTCAGATAATTGGCTTCCCCATAGGACTCCAGCTCCTGACTATTGAAAATCTGTTCCGGAAGACCTGTAATATCCATAACCGCTCCAAGATTCCATCTGCCCTGAAACTTCATGTTATGTATGGTAAATACCGTCTTGATTCCTGCATAGTAGGGATCGCTTCCAAAGCAGGTCTTTAGAAATACAGGAACCAAACCGGTCTGCCAATCATGACAGTGAATAATCTCCGGTGCATAATCCAAATATGGCAATGCCTGAAGCACTGCTTTTGAAAAGTACGCGAATTTTTCTACATCTTCATGTAGATGGTTATATGGCTGATCACCTGCAAAATAATACTCGTTATCGATCAGATAATAGGTAATGCCTCTATAGGTTGCTTCAAAAACTCCCACATACTGTCTGCGCCAGTTCAAATCTACATAGAAATGACACAGAAAATGCATGTTCTCCAGGAACTTCTTTTCCATACAAAGATATTTTGGAAGAATCACTCTGACCTCGCACTCTTCCTTAGCAAAATATCCCGGCAGTGAACCCACTACATCTGCCAACCCACCTGTCTTCATAAATGGAATTGCTTCTGATGCTGCATACAATACTTTCATAGCAAAACCCCCTTTTCAAGTTTCCTAGGATACTCTTATTATGTATCTTTTTGGGACTTTTGAAAAGAGGGTTTCCAATTTATTGTATTTATTGTAATCGAATTTTATCGGTAATCAACGCGATGAATTCTGAGTTGGTGGGCTTTCCTTTTCCATAGTTGATGGTGTATCCAAAGAGCCTGTCCAGAGTCTCCATGTTGCCTCTTCCCCAGGCCACCTCAATGGCATGACGAATTGCCCTTTCCACACGGCTTGGAGTGGTGTCATATTTGGCCGCAATGGTTGGATATAAGAGCTTGGTAATGGAATTGAGCATCTCCATATCCTGCACCGACAGCATGATTGCTTCCCGCAAATACTGATAGCCTTTGATATGCGCCGGTATTCCAACCTCATGAATCATATTGGTTACCGCATTTTCTAATGCATCATTATGTACGCTCTGTAAGTCCGGCTCCTCATTGATTCCCACAAGAGGTCGATTCTGATTCATCCGGCACTGCCAAAAATCCATAATTTCATCGGCATTGGAAAGCAGCTCCTGCAATTCCTCCGAATCCATAATCGGCTTATTGATAAAGGTGGCTCCTCCCTTTTTAAGTCCTTCCCTGGCAAGCTCGCCCTGCCCAAGGGCTGACATGATAACCACCCTGATATTTCGTTTCTCACGCTCTCTGCTGATTGCCTCCAGCACACCAATGCCATCCAGTCTTGGCATTACCATATCAAGAAAAAGCAAATCTGGATTAGAGCCCTGCAGCATATCTAAGGTGTCAATTCCATCCTTCGATACCGCTACCAGCTTGCAGTTTCTGTTTTTCTCTACCAGATTCCCTAATATCTGGAGTACTTCACTATTGTCATCTGCGATTGCAACTCGTGTCATCAATAATTCCCCCCTAAACTTTCTTTGCTTCACTGTAGCAGAGTGTCAAGGTATCATTCTGTCGAAATATGTCGCTAATATACCATAGGTTTCCATTATTTTCCACTAGCAAAACCCACAAAAAGCATAGGCTCAGGCTCACTGCTCCAGCATATTTTCGATAAATATTCCATAGCCCCTGGAAGGATTATTAATCAGTACATGAGTCACTGCCCCAACCATCTTTCCATTTTGGATAATAGGACTGCCACTCATTCCCTGAATGATACCCCCTGTCTCTTCCAGCAGTCCTTCATCCGTCACTTGAAAAATAATGCTCTTGTTGTGGTGATTCTCGTCAAAATCCAAATCCATAATCTCAATCTGATATGCTTTCAGCTCCCCTGACACTTCTGAATATATAAATGCCTTCCCAAGCTCAATTTCCTGCTT
>JALEPP010000070.1 GCA_022767075.1 Agathobacter sp.
TGCTTTTTCTTTATTCCACTCTCGTTTTAATCTTTCTACTCTATATTCCAGTGCTTTATAATTACCACAATCTGGCTCAAATGCAATTACTTTTTTAAAAACTCCCGACTTTTGTTCTATATATCGTTCTATCGTATCTCCTACAAAAGCTCCACAATCCACAAAAATTTCTTCCTCGTTCAAAGCAGCAAACGGTGGCAAACTCAAATATGCATTACCTGATACACAATCTGTCGATGGATATCTTCCACATAAATGACATTCTATGATATGTGCATAGATTCTCTTGGATTCCTCGTCATATAAACTGTCATAGCATTCTAAAATCTCTTCCTCATGCCCTTTCAATATTACCTCATCCAACAAATAATGTTCCTTACCCATCTCCTTCAACTGCTTGTCTAATGCCTGTATAATCTTGCTTTGCGGGGAACAAATAAGAACACAAACATTTTCCTTTTCTTTCAATTTATCTGGTGATATAATTGGTTTTCCAAAGAAAGTTTTTCCCCAATCAGAAGCATTATTATTGCAATAACCCTGAATAAATAGTTTATTTTCCTTCTCTAAACGTCCTAAACCCTCCTGATATAGCTTAGCCGTATTACCGGTTCCCCATATCCATAATTCTTTCCCTTCCACTTTGGGCTTGTTCGTATTAAGTAACACTCTCATTTGCTCTCTTATTGTATCTTGTTCCATAAATCCTCTTCTCCTTTCAACCATTCAACCGTTTCTCTAATTCCATCTTCAAACCGATATACCGGACAAAATCCAGTATCTCTTTGTAGTTGTTCAATATCCGCACATAAATTCATAACCTGGTTTTCTCCATAAGGAATATCTCCAAATCCCAGTATTCCATCCGGCCAGACGATTTCTTTCATTTCATTGATGTATTCCTTTAAAGGTCTTGCATTTCCACTTCCAATGCAATATACCTTTCCTGATTTTCCTCGTTCTCCCAAAAGATATAGTGCATTTGCACAATCTTCCGAGTATAGATAATCCCACCTTTGCTCTCCAAGAGTTAATGCCGGTCTTTCTTTCTTTATTAATTTTTCTAATGTACTCATAATCATGGTCTGCATACCATCTCCCGGACCATAGACACTCAATATTCTTGTCCAGATATGTTTTATTCCAAGTTGCTCACAACGTATCCTCGTCATTTGCCCCGCACACAACTTTGCCATACCATAGCCATTTTCCGGATTTACCGCCGTGTGCTCTGAAAGTTTACCCTCAACTCTTCCATATTCAGCCTGCGATCCTGCACCGATAAACGTGTGACATCCCATCTGTGCCGCCACTTCTACCGCTTCCAATGCATAACCAATGTTCTCCCATTGTGATGTCATATCATTCCGACTAGCCCCAAAGGTAGATTTCCACCCAAAATGATAGAATACATCTACTCTTTCTTCAATAAGAGACGGCAATTTCTTTAAATCATCCAATCCACACTCTATAATCGTTATATATTTGCTCTTAGGAATATGACATATCCTTTTCGAATCCGGTCTGCACACTGCATAGACAAAAACCTTTTCTTTTATACACTTTTCTAACAAAGCGAGCCCTATCGCACCTGTAGGGCCTGTTACAACTATCCGTTCCACAATATGTTCTCCAGTATATTTTTATTTATCTTATCTTATTAGCTTCATATTCTTTTCTATCTAAAAATGGAAACATATCATCAATTGGTGGTGAAACAATTTTCCCATCCGGTAGTACCTTTGAAGAAAGCTTTGGTTCAAAGTTCTGTGAGTCATCCAAAATAACCTCACAAAGTACCGGTCCTTCTGCCTCTAATGCTTCTGCTAAGACTGTCTCAATACAATCAAGTGTGTCCATTTTAAAATATCGAAAACCAAAAGTATCTGCAACTTTATTGAATGGAGGAAAACTAACACCATTCCCATCGCAAACACCTACCAATCCATTTTTAAACAAATTGTTCTGCGTTTGACGAATAGAATGGTATCCATTATTATTCAAAACAAACAGCTTTAGATTACAATTATTATAACGAACCGTCTGCATTTCCTGTAAATTCATCATTAAACTTCCATCACCATCCAGACAGATTACTCTTTTCCCATTTCTGGCAATACATGCTCCTAACGCTGCTGGCAAACCATATCCCATACTGGCACATCCTGAATTTGTAAACAATCTTGTACTTTTTTTTATTTGCGCAGTTTGAAAAGAAATAACACAGGCGCTTCCATTTCCCGTTACAACCGTTTCATCTTCATCCAGATTATCAAATAATTTTTTCATAAAAACGTATGGATTAATCGGCTTTTCTTTTTCAAAATATTCCGGCAACACAGCGGGATATTTTTCATTAATTCTTTTACAAAATTCCAACCATTCCATATGCCTTGACTTCTCTACCGTATACGGTACTTTTAACATTACCTGCAAGAAGTCCTTTACATCTGCATGAACTTTCACATCCGGAAATATTGTTGGTTTGTCTAACTCATGTTTATCAATATCTACAACAATACGATAAGCATTTTTTGCCCAGTCTTTATAATTATAGCTTATTTGCCTTATATTCAAACGACATCCTAATGTTAGTACCAAATCTGCATTTTCAAGTGCAAAATTTCCACCTCTTGTACCAACTGTTCCTGGTCTTCCTACATAAAGCGGATGTGTATCCCATAACACATCATGAGCATTCCACGCCGTTACAACAGGAATCTGCAGCTTATCAATCACCTGAAGAAATTCCTGCCTTGCATCACCAAGTCTTATTCCGGTTCCAGCTAAGATGATAGGACGCTTTGCAGATTTAATCTTTTCTACAATTTCCTCTACTAATTTATCATCCACCCGTGGAGGCAATTCTCCTATACACTCTTCCATATTAAAATGAATCAAATCATCTGTCTCCACAATAGCCGCCTGAATATCTAATGGTATATCAAGCCACACAGGCCCACCTCTTCCATTCTTGCATAAATACAATGCTTT
>JALEPP010000084.1 GCA_022767075.1 Agathobacter sp.
CTATGGAATGGTAACCAATTCCGTATCCGTAGGCGGATTCAAAGGAATTACGGGGCCGGACGTCAAATTGGACGATGGAGAATTTGAGGTGACGCTGATTCGAACACCCAAAAATCCGGTAGAACTCAATGAAATCTTAGCATGTCTCACCAACCTCATTGATGATACCGATATGGTCTATACCTTCAAGACCAAAGAACTGAGAATTACGGGAAAGAATTCTGTGGCATGGACCTTGGATGGAGAGTTTGGCGGGGAACATCAGGAGATCATCATACGTGCGCAACAGCAACAGATTTCTATTTTGGTGGATGAGGAGAACTTCCCGGAACAGATTTCTATGCTACAATGAGTGCAAGTGAGAAGAACAAGCTTGCTTGTTCGGCGAACGACGAATGTCGATCATGAACGAAGTTCATGATATAATGAGTGCAATACTCTCACACAATGAGGGGCGTATTGTGATGTATCGCTTTTTTAGACAAGTTAGGGAAAGGTCTTTATTTTTCCCGCTAAATGATTTATAATGTATGCAAATTATGGTTAGGAGGAATCACAAATGTTAGTTTCTGCAAAAGAGATGCTTGAAAAAGCAAAAGCTGGCCACTATGCAGTAGGACAGTTTAACATTAACAACTTAGAGTGGACAAAGTCTATCTTACTTACCGCACAGGAGTTAAATAGCCCTGTAATCCTTGGTGTGTCTGAGGGTGCCGGAAAGTACATGACCGGATTTAAGACCGTAGCAGCTATGGTAAAAGCTATGGATGAGGAGCTTGGAATCACAGTACCTGTAGCACTTCACTTAGATCACGGCAGCTACGAAGGATGCTACAAATGTATCAAAGCAGGCTTCACCTCTATCATGTTTGATGGATCACACTACCCAATCGAAGAGAACATTGCTAAGACTCAGGAGCTTGTAAACGTAGCTCATGCTATGGGAATGTCAATCGAGGCTGAGGTTGGATCAATCGGTGGAGAAGAAGACGGGGTTGTAGGAGCTGGCGAGTGTGCAGATCCTAACGAGTGCAAAGCAATCGCTGACCTTGGTGTAGATATGCTTGCAGCCGGTATCGGAAACATTCACGGAAAATACCCGGAGAATTGGGCAGGCCTTTCATTTGAGACCTTAGATGCAATTCAGCAGAAGACAGGAGCAATGCCATTAGTACTTCATGGTGGTACAGGAATCCCAGCTGATATGATCAAAAAAGCAATTGACCTTGGAGTATCTAAGATCAACGTAAATACAGAGTGCCAGCTTTCATTCCAGGAAGCAACTCGTAAATACATTGAAGCAGGAAAAGACTTAGAAGGAAAAGGATTTGATCCTCGTAAACTTCTTGCTCCAGGAGCAGAAGCAATCCGCGCAACCGTCAAAGAAAAAATGGAACTCTTCGGTTCTATCGGAAAAGCCTAAATCCACTTATATTTCCCGGACTATATGTCCGGGATTTTTTTGTCCACTGATATTCCTATCTCCCGGCTCCATCTCCACACCCTCTCGGCTTCCGTCCCTTTTGTCCATGGCTTTCCCTCCCAGTCCCCCAGCTTTCTCCTTCCCATCCTCCGACCTGCTCCCGCCCTTCCGCCACGCCCTTTCTGGCCTTAGTCCTCCTCCGGCTACGCTCCCATCCATTGGCTCTCAGTCCTTCCCCGGCGTTCCCTCTCCAATCCCTTGACGCGTCCTCCCAGCCCCCCTCTCCTGATAGCTTGGGAATTCCCTCTGCCCGGGGTACCCCCATCCCCTTAGCAATTCCACTTTGCTTTTGCAAGGTTGCTACGTGTTTTAGAAGTGGAACTCACACTTTAATTTCCTGTACGACAACGTTTGAACTTCCACGCAATCTGTCTGCCAGAGAAGGACACTAGCAGCTCCTCGTCTGCTACTCTAAGGAGCCGCCTTCACGAATTTTATTACGGGGGCTCTCTGTTTGTCGTTCTTCGAGCCGCAAACAGAACCGCCCCCGTTCTATCGTTCAGGACGGCTCCGAGAGTAGCAACGACTCGTC
>JALEPP010000089.1 GCA_022767075.1 Agathobacter sp.
CAGCTGCACGGTTAATCTTGTAACCTGAAGATAACTTCTCAGTTGATTTAGACTGAGCACCTGTTGTTACGTTGAGCATTCTGTTGGCGTTCATCGCCTGCATGTTGTGTTGTACTACCATAATAATTTCCTCCTTGAAATGAAATCTCGTCACATCCTTGCGACATTTTATTTGGTTGTGTTGACTCCCCCTCACTCGAGGCGTACGCTCCAGGAGCTTAGGTTTGTCTCATGAGGTCTCCCTCATTGTATATAATGTATCGGATTATTTTCCTGATACTTTATACCTAGGAACAAGTATATCACCAAATCTTTATACAATAAAGTGATATCTACGAAAATTAATATATCCCAGTGATATGAGAATTACTGCTTATTATCCAGAAACTGCGGATCTATGAGATTCGCTCTGGACATACTCTGATAATACTTGGCCGTGGCTCCTGCGTTGGCCCTGATTTGCTTCGCCTGGGATTTGATTCTGGCGAACTTAAGTGTCATAAGCTCTTTGTTTCTGGCTTCCTGAGCCTGAATCTGCACGCTGCGGTCCGTGATACCACGGATGAGGCCTTGAAGCTTCTTGATTTCTACCTTGTGGGCTTCCTTGTTGTCCTTCATTTCCTGCTGCACACGTTCATAGAGCTTTTCAAAGCCGCTGTCCAGTTGTTCCAGCTGCTCGATGAGAGTGCTTTTGGCATCTACGGTTTCGTCGAATTCATCCGGGGTTGCCTCCGGATTCTCCAGAACCTCTTTCTGCTTTTCATCCCAGCGGATGATTTCATCCAAAACCCTGGTCTTTTTCTCCAGGCTTTGAATCATAATTCCGATATAGGTTTCTTCCTGTGTTGCCATAACGACTCCTCTAGGATACCTGTGGATTGCTACCTGCTCCACTGTTTAAGCGCATGACCTCTCTCCAGGTCTCGCGCATGGTGCGCAGGTGCTTCAGTACCTCTTCTAAGATTTCCGGGTCCTTCTTGACATTTGCCTCATGGAGACGGGTCAAGAGGTAGCGATATACGTTGTGAAAATCCTGCGATACCGGATATCTGTCATCCAGTGTGGTATCGAACTCCACGATGATTCGCTCACACTTCTGTATATTAGTATGTGCCTTTTGGATGTCGGATTCCTTGCATCCTTCAATGGCGATATTTGTGAATTTGATTGCGCCGTCATAGAGCATCAGTGTCAGCTCTGCCGGTGATGCGGTGAGCACCTTGCTGTTCTGATATGCGGCATATGCGCGGTTATTTACCATATCCGTACCTTCCTTCCATGGATGTGTTACATCGTTTTCCAAAACCATCCCGTTTGGATTGTCCTATCTATTTCGCTTAATTGCTTCCGAATAGTCCGCTCATAGAGCTCTGCTGACTATTGAGCTTGGCAAGAGCCGATTCCATGGCACTAAATTTCTTGTAGTAGAAGTCTTCCTTCTCTGACACACGCTTCTCCCACTGAGAGATGGTCTTGGTCAGGTTGTCATACTGCTTGGTCAACTCCTTGTCGTTGTAGATGGTGTATGCAGAGCTTAAAGAGGTTGACTTCATCTTCTCATCAATGGCTTTATACAGATTGGTGGTAAGTCCTTTCATGAACTCTACCACGGAATCCGGGTCATTGACAATGGCATCCATGAGCTTGTCCTTGTTGCCTGAGGTATTGCTGTCGTCCTCATCTCCATCGATATGGTAGGCGTTCTGCTCATTTTCCGCCGCATTGAGAAATCCAAGAGTATGGATTCCAAAGCTGGATAAGCTGTAGGTCTTGTCTCCCACCTTGACGCCGGTGGCCATTGCGGTCTGCATAGCACTCATGACGGAGTTCAAGGTTGTATCTCTGCGGAGAAGGGCATCCTTAATCTTGGTCTCCCATTTCTCCACCTCTGTATCGGACATAGCGTCCTTTTCCTCGTCCGTAAGGGGCTCATAATCCCCGGATGATTTGGCGTTGTAGGCCTTGGTCATCTCGTTGATGACTTCATTGTACTCGGTGAGGAAGTCCTTAATCTTATCGTAGATTGCCTGAGAATCATTTGCTACGGTGAGGGTGATTTCGTTGTCCTCAGTATCCCCGGTTACGCCCTGGGCTACGATGTTCAGCCCATTGATACTGAAGTTGTTGTTGCTGCTGGTGTAGAGTACGCCACTAAGTCTGATCTTGGCATCGGTTCCCTGAATCATCTTGGCTGCGTCTTCATCGTTTTCATCAATCTTAAGTCCCAGTGCCTCCAATGCTTTCTGGGATGCTTCCGCATCTTCGCTGTCGGTACTGATCTCAAAATTGTATTTCTCGCCGGAGTCTTTTCCGCTTAGGTAGAGACGTCCGTTCTTGGTGTCAAAATTGGCGTTGATTCCCTGCTTTTTCAGTGCATCTACCACATCTGTCACCTTGGTATCCTCTGTGATCTCGATATCGGTGATGACATCCTGACCGTTCTCGTCCTTGGTCTTTAATTTCAGCTTTGTTCCCTCTTCCCCTTCGAAGCCCAGCTGTTTCATGGTAGTGTCTGCACCAAGCTCACTTCCATCCGTGGTGTTCATCTTGCTTCCAGTTAAGTATGCCGTCTGGGCTACCGAGAGGACACGTAGCTTCTGAGTTCCTGTAACGGCCCCGCTGGTTGCGGTGACAGTGGCTTTTGCGGTATTTGACGAGGAAGCCTTCTTGGTGCTGTAGGCTCCTGAGAATCGCAGGTTGGAGATGTTGGTGTACAGTCCGTACACCTTGGTATTCATTGCTTTCCAGGAATCCTGCTTCCAGGAGAGTTTGGTCTGCTGCTTCTCATACTTTTCTGTTTTCTTGCTGTATGCGGATACCAGCTCTTTTACTAATGCTTCGGTATCCAGACCGGAATTGATTCCGGATACTCTCATTGCCATATGAATGCCTCCTTAACGTTTCTCATCCACTAAGAGACCTGCCATCTCCCACACCTTCTCAATCATATCCAGGGTTTTCTCCGGTGGGAGCTCCTTGATCACCTTCTTGGTTGCGCGGTCGACGATTTTGATGGTGACACGGTTGGTGCCCTCATGAATTCCAAAGATTGCTTCGGTGTTCTTTGCTCTGTGGTTCACCTCATCTACTGCATTCCGAATCTGTGCGTTGCGCTGCTCCGCACTCTGCTCCTGCTGGTAGGCATCCTGCTCGGATGCGGATTTTGCATCCAGAGAAACGGTGGCTGCGTTAAGCTGCTGTGATACCTGAACATTCTCCTGACGCTCTACCTTTGGCTGAGCGATTTCTCTTGCAGTAGACGAACTTCCCTGATATGTCATTCCTGCACCTTTAATTCCGTCAAATCCAACTGTCATTACATTTCCCTCCTTGCGTCTGTAATCACTACTGGAATAGTCCCTGCAGCTCATCTAAGCTGGTTGCTGCAACGGATTCTTCGTTCTCCTTTTGAATCTGTAAATATACTTCCTTACGGTAGATCGGCACATTCTTTGGTGCCTGGATACCGATTTTTACCTGATCTCCTCGAATCTCCAATACGGTGATTTCGATGTCATTGTTCACCATAAGGGATTCGCCCTTTTTTCTTGTAAGTGCTAACATCTCTATTCACCTGCCTTTTCTTTTCCAGCCTGAAGCAAATCGTAGATTCGGAATTTTACCGGGTAGTTATCCTCTACGATAAGCTGTACACCCTTGTTGTTATCGGTGTTGATAATCACTGGTGCCTTTAGGTTGATAGAGATGTCCTCTTTCTTTGCCGGCGCGGTTACTGTCACCAGGATATAGGTGTTCTCCGGTGTCAGTGTGCCAAGTGGGGCAATAATTTCTTCTGATACGTTTGGTGCGTAATCCGGTTTGAGCTTAGTCGGTATCATCACAGGAAATGCGATGTCACCGTCATCTAAGTTCTGGAGCCACATGATGTTGCTCTTATCTATACCTTTTTCCTCGTCGAAAATCAAAGCAAAATGCTTTAATGCCGGGAATCCAATCATTCCGGTCTCCATGGTGATGACCTTCTCCTGAGGAATGTCAACTTCTCCGAAAAATCTCGTCTTTGCCTTCATGGTAATGTCCTCCTTATAAATACATAAATGGTGGCGGTCTTCATGACCTTTTCTAATCTGGTTATAAACCTATTTTACAAATAGTTCAACAGTGTCTGCTGATTTACCTTACTTGCAGCCTGCAAGCTTGCCTGGTAGGCGTTATAGGATGCTGTGTAGTCAATAATTATATCGGATATATCTCGATCTTCATTAGAGGATTTTAACTCTTTTATGGTTGTTTTTTGATTTTCCACCCTGGTCTGGGTCATACTGAGTCTCGACATGGTGTTTCCTACGTTGGTGATGGCCTCGTTGGTTCTCTGGAGGTATCCGTCGAACTTGGTGATGTACTTGCCGTAGGTCTTCTGAAGGTTATCATCTGCGTAGTCTGCTTCTTTTTGTGCCACATCCAGGTAGGTCTGAAGCTTTTTCTGGTCTTCTTCTCCTGCGTAGCGTTCCTCCTGCATCATAGCCTTGATGGTGTCCACCTTGGCGTTTGCATTGATGGCATTCTGGACCACATTCATCATCTCCTGAACGTCCCTTGCGATGCTGGTGTCAAATACGTCACTGGCCTGGGTATTCACCACTAAGGTGGTGGAATTTGCGATGTCATAGGAGATTATCTGGTCTTCCTTGGTGAACTCTGTCTTGGTTCCGTCCGGCGATGTTCTTACACAGTCGTAATAATACTCCGGTGCTGCTTCTCCCTTGTCGAAGCCGGTCTTGTCGTAATTGACCGTCATCTCTGCAGTTGCATTCTTCATGGAAGCGGATACCTTCTCCCCGAAAATGAATTCGCCGGTCTCCTCTAAGTACACCACTTCATTTTCGCCTACGGTTTTGGCACCTCCTGCGTTCTCCCAGTGGGCTTCGCTTTCGTAGACCTTTACACTGACCTCTACGTCTACGCCTGCGTCCTGAATATTCTCATACTGGAGATTGCCATTGGCATCCAGCTCCGGTTTATTGTCTGCTCCAAGCTTTACCTTGGTCGGAACGACGGTTACCGGATTTCCTGGATTTCCTGCCTTTGCATCTGCAAAATTCTCTGCTGAGATGCTCAGGTTGTAGTTCTGGCTTTTTACCTCTAAGGAGTTGGCCTGGTCTGTTTTGTTGTATGCTAACCGTATTCTGTCGTAGGAATGCTCTGAGATTTCCGTAGCGCAATCCGGCGTGGTGATTGCCCCCGTATTGTCCTTTTCCAAGGTTTCCGGTACATCTACTACACCTGTGTAATATCTGTGCTCTTCCAGATTCTTGTAGCTGAAGCTCTGGGTGATGTTGTAAGAGACATCCTTCTGCTCGGTTCCAAAGGTTAGGGTGCTGTCTGTACGGTACCCGGTAAATACGGTTCTTCCTGCATAGTCTGCATTTCCTTCGGTGTATATCTGGTCTGCCAGTGCACTTAAGTTATCTAAAATGGTCTTTCTATCGTCTGCGGTGAGGGTGTCTGTGGAACCGTTGACGCACTGGGTTCTGATATCCGTCAGAATGGATTTCATATTGGTCAATGCGGTTTCTGTAACCTGGAGCCAGGATCTGGCATCCGGGATATTGTTGTCCACGTACTGATTCACGTGGCTAAGGTTGGTTCCAAGTCGCAGGGAGCGGATTGCGATTACCGGGTCCTCCGATGGCTTGGAAATCTTCTTCTGTGTGGTCATCTGGGTGTTGTATGCATCCACATAGACCTTGTTTCCATTGATATTTCCTTTTGTATTCTGGACGATCATGTTATTGGTAATACGCATATTTCGTTACACTCCTGTCTCTTTATACACCGGTCTCATTAATGAGCTTGTCGTAAATCTCCGCCATGATTGAGATGACTTTGGAGTTGAGGTTGTAGGCGTTCTGGAACTTAATCATAGCCAGTGCCTCCTCGTCCTCGTCTACGCCGGATACCGACATTCTCTGCTTGTCTACGGCGGTGGTGAGATTGCTGTAGTTCTGATAGAAGGTAGTGGTCTTTTGGGTATCTACAGATACATCCGAAAGCAAGGTCTCCAGGAATGAGCCTGCGTCATTTCCTCGGAACATCTTCACATCCTTCTGTAATTTCTTCATCTCATCTACCAGCTCATAAGCATCCTTTCCGTTTGTGATGCTGGCTGTGGTAGACAGATAAGAGGGATCCTTCATGGATCTGTAGCTGACTCCAACATTTGCTGCCATCAACTTATCATATGTATCGGATGATGAGGAGATGGTCTTAACCCCTTTACGTGTGATTTTTCCATCTGCATCATAGCAATAGCTGTCTGCAAAGGTGTTCTTATCCTCGTTGCCTTCGCTTACCACGAAGAAGTTGTTCATGGTGTTGCCATCGGTAAACTCCTTCAAATCTCCAAAGGAATCCCCGTTTAAATCCACACCCTCCAGCTGGATATCGTTGAACATGGTTACGAAGGTTCTTAAAAACTCATTCACCTGCTGCTGATAGTAGACGATTCCCATGCCGTCCACGGTCTCTCCACAGGTAATTCCGCTTTCGTACAGAGCTACGAAATCCTTGGTGTTTACCTGGCTTTCCTCTTTTAAGTCAAAGGCAATCTTGCTGATATTGCCATCGTCATCTAAGGTCGCCGTCCATCCGCTGTAGGCATATTTCCTGCCGTTAATCTGGATCTCTCCCTGCTCCGGAAGATTCAGGGCGTTGGGATTGGTGACATTACAGCCTGTCATAACAATACGGGTCGGGTCTGATTCATAGGACACCGTACCCTTCATGTTCTCCATATTGTTGCCGTCACGCATGAGGAATAGTCCCTTTAAATATCCGTCTGCAGTTCCTGCTGTGGATGCAAAGGTTGTCTTAGTGTCATCCCAGTATACGTCATACAAGCCTTCCAGATCCGTCTGATTGTCCTTGTATTCTCGGGCCTCACATACCAGCTTGCGGTAATCGTTGCCATCTACTAAGGTCTGTCCATTGATGTACACCGAGAAATTGGTTCCTCCCAGCTCCTGTCCATTACTGTTCTTTACATAGTATTCGTTGGTCTCGATCTCCACCAGGCTTGAGAGCTGATCCAAAAGTATGGTTCTCTCATCTCTTAGCTCGTTGGCGTGTCCGCCACTTCCAAGCTCTAAGCGGTTGATTTCTTTGTTGATGAGGGATATTTTCTCTGCGATACCATTGATGGTATCCACGGTGGTCTTAATCTCTTCGTTGCAGTCCTCCTGCATCTGGTTGAGACTGGTTGCGATACTGTTAAAGTAGGTACACAGGCTCTGAGCCTGATTGATAAATTCGTTTCTTACGTTCTTGTCCGCCGCCTTTGTCTTTAGGGTGTCCAGGCTGTTGAACATTTTGTTGAAGATGGTGGTGAATCCATCCTGGGCGTCATCATCTGTAAAAATGGTTTCTATCTGCTCCATATAGTACAGCTTCGAGGTGTAGAGGCCTGTTGCTGAGCTGTTCTGCCAGTACTTTCTGTCGTAATAGAGGTTTCTGTCCTGGGTAATCTCTACAGTCTCTGCGCCGGTTCCAACGCTTCCGTATTTTGCTGTGACACGGAGGGCATCTGTGGCCTGAATCGTGGCGGTCTGTCTGGAATAGCCCGGTGTCTGCACGTTTGCGATATTGTTGGCTGTGGTATTTAAGGCATTCTGATAGGCAGATAATCCTGATTTTCCGATATTCAGTCCAAAAAATGTTGAGCTCATGGGTTATCTCCTTTCTCGTGTCTGTGATGCTTTATACTAGGCCTGTTACAATCAGCTCGGTCATCTCACTGATGACGCTGATGTATCGGCTTGCGGCGTTGTATGCGCTCTGATATTTTACCAGGTTGGTAAGCTCTTCATCAGAGGATACGCCTGTTACCTGTTTGCGGCTGTTCTCCACGGAGTTCACCGTGCTCTCCATGGTTTCCGCTGCTGTTTTGTATACGTTTCCCTTGCTTCCCAGCTTCGAGATCATCTTGTCGTAGTAGCCCTCGAAGGTGGTTGGCTCTGTGTCGGTTGGGTCCAGGGTAAACGGGGTCTTGGTCCACATGTCTGCAAGCTTGTTGGCCATTTCATAGTTCACAGCTCCGTCCTTGCGGTACGCCGGCATCAGGGTAATGACCTTTTTGAGATCGTCATTGACCGTGACGCTTCCCATTGCATACCAGGTGGAATCATCCCCTGGATTTGGCTCGTTGTATACGTAGAATTTCTGTCCGTCGATGTAGGTCTCTGTATATCGTTCCTTCTGCCCGATTCGTACGAATAGCTCCTCCGGTGGAAGGTCTCCATTTTTATTTCTGGCACAATTCTCTGTATCCAGTACGGTGTAGGTCAATCCGTCCGGACTCGTATATGTGGTGTTCGGACAATAGATGTCGTTGATAGCGTTGATGATGGTGGTGGTCAGGCGGTCCAGCTGGGCTTCTACTTCTGTCACGGTGCAATCCTGAACCTTGCTGTAGCTTTCCATATCCACAAGGTCGGATGCCTTTCCGTATTTATCGCCTCTGGCCTTTAGCAGCGCCTTGATCTTCCCGATATCTGTCTCGTACTCTACGGAGATATTGTCCAGCTTGAATACCTTGGTGTATTTTCCTGAGGCTTCATCGGTAGTCTGTGGCCAGTATGGGGTATAGAAGCCTGTGGTTCTGTCTTCCACGTAGATGCCCATATTGTGGCATCCCATTTCGTCGACAAATTCTACCCCTTCAAAATCGATATTCATAAATCCGAACTGGTTTTCCTGATAGCTGACTGCTCCGTAGCTTGCCAGCTCATCGATGAGGTTGTCTCTCTCATCCCGGTACGTCATTGCTGTCTCTACTCCGCCGGATTCTATTTTCTGTATGATGTTATTCAGCTCGTAGATGCGGTTTCCCAATTTGTTGACCTTGTCTACGGAGTCTGCCACCTGCTGATTCAGGTTGGTCTGATAGCTCTGCAGATCGCTGTATAGGGACTGGCTTCTTGTTAAGAATAGCTCTGCCTTCTGGAGTACCAGATTCTGGATGGTGGTATCCTCCGGTGTCTTTGCCAGCTCCTGAAATGCCTGCCAGAAATCTCCTACGGCTCCTTTGAACTGCTCGCCGTCCAATTCCTGGAACAAATCCTCTACCTGTGTATTTACTTCATAGTAGGTGGAATAAAAGGCGGATCTACCGGTCTCTAAGCGGTATGCCTTATCTAAGAATATATCCCTCGCATGAGCCACATCTCCAATGGATACACCAAGTCCTGTCTGATGCATATTGGTTCCCTTGGTTGGGTTCTTGGTGGTGATATAATTTTGATCCGTGTAACGCACCTGCTCTCTCACATAACCCTTGGTGTCTACGTTTGCCAGGTTATTGGCGGTGACGTTCAAGGAGTTCTGGGCACTCATAAGGCCTGAAGCTCCTACAAATAAACTTCCGAATCCATTTGCCATAGGTGTCCTCCTCCTTACTGCTTGGCATCGAAGCCACTACTTCCCAATAGCGCACCTGTACTGTATGCATTCCGGTTGTAGTTGGCGGTTTCCGGTGCTTGTCGTAAGCTCTTAAATAAAGTGATGTCGAATTCGGCTAATTCTAATGCCTGTTTCAAAAGTGCTTCATTCATCTGATTCAGGCGGTTTACTTCTCCTGCTACAGATAACAATCCGTCCCTTGCTGTCTTGAGACGGTCTCTCACCTCCGGCTGACTTTCCAGATAGCCTATGATTTTGGTGACAGTGATATCCTCTTTTGCTTTTCCCAGTACCGTTGCGATGTCCTGAAGAAGCTGCAGCTGTCGATTACTCATCTGAACCAGCGTATCGGCATCATTCTGTTCTGTTGCCGTAAGCTGTTCCAGAGCCGGGACGTCCGCATCAATGAGGATCTGTCGTTTGCTCTCGGCGCACTGCAGGAGGGATTCATATACACTTTTCTCTTCTTCCAGTACGCTGATTAACTCTTCAACTAGACTTGCCACGACATTACCTCATTTCTACTTCCGTCTGTTCCTACAACTTCTGATTGTACTTCTCCAGAAGCTTGCTAGCGAAGTCTCCTGGTTCTACATTGTACGCTCCTGAATCTACCATAGATTTCAGTTTTGCTACTTTGTCCTCCCTGACATCACTGGCTTCCGATACTGCCTTTTTTGCGATCTGATAATCTCTTCCTGCCTGAGAAATCTGCAGTTGATCTCTTACACTCTGCTTTGCAGCGGCCTTCTGCGTTTTCTGCGCATTGTGAAGATTATAGATCTGTGCTACCTGATTATACGCATCTATTCGCATGACAGTTCTCCTTCCTTTCCCTCCATCATGGAGGTTCTTACCTTCTTTATCGGAAGATTTCCCAAATTCTTAACCTCTCCCTTTAAAATTCTTTTCTTCTTTCTTGGGGGCTTTCCCTTTCCGCCAGATTCCCATCCTGCCCCGCCCCTCCTTCTTGGGCCTTCCTCTTTCCTCACGGATTTCCAACCCTGCTCCGGACCCTTCGGCCTCCTCTTTCCTCACGGATTCCCATCCCCTGCTCCGGACCCTAATATGGCTTCCTCTTTCCTTTTGGATACCAGCCCCCTGCCCCGGGCTCCTTGGGGGGGAGTACCTATTTTTACTGTTCCGGTTACAAGACACAAGTGTTTTCAGGAAGCCTCCCTCACGCTTCTTTGATGATTCCTGTTCGCCAAAGTTTGGACAAGGGGCAAAAAGTTGTCTGCCAAAAATGCGCAGCGTTTCAGCGACGAGTCGTTGCTACTCTTGGAGCCGTCCTGAACGATAGAACGGGGGCGGGTTCGTTTGCGGCTCGAAGAACGACAAACGAAGAGCCCCCGTAATAAAATTCGTGAAGGCGGCTCCTTAGAGTAGCAGACGAGGAGCGGCTAGCGCGCATTTTGTCAGACAATTTTTGACCCCTTGTTCAAACCGTTGGCGTACAGGAAATGAAAGCATGAGGGAGGCTTCCGAAAATACTAAGTGTCTTGTAAAGTCACAGATAAAAATAGGTACTCCCTC
>JALEPP010000096.1 GCA_022767075.1 Agathobacter sp.
CTTCTGTCATTTGCGGTTCCTGCACTTAAAATTCTCTCATCAGATTCTCCACCTTCTCCGGAGTTGCTCTTACCGTGAAGTCTGTTCATGGCAATGGCAAGGGTCTCATGAGCCTCCTCCGAAATAGAACCATACGACATAGCACCGGTTTTAAATCTCTTCACAATAGAGCGAGCACTTTCTACCTCATCAATATTAACCCCCTCTGCAGGATAATTGAACTCCATAAGGCTTCGAATATACCCCGTCTGCTCTCCGTCAACCATGGCAGTGTACTGTTTAAACTTCTCATAGTCTCCCTCTCTTGTTGCCGCTTGGAGCATATGAATGGTCTTTGGATTGTATCGATGAGTTTCACCCTGTGATCTCATCTTATGACGGCCCATGGAATCCAGGGTCTGATCCGTCTCAAGTCCCAGAGGATCAAAGGCTTTCGAGTGCTGAGCGTCTGTGTTTCTTGCAATATCTTCAATGGTAATTCCACCGATACGAGACACTGTTCCCTCGAAGTATTTGTTGATAACGCTCTCATGGATACCTACTGCTTCAAAAATACGGCTGCCCTGGTAGGACTGAATGGTTGAAATACCCATTTTGGAAGCAATCTTTACAATTCCGGAAATGATTGCATGGTCATAATCATCTACTGCCGCATAGTAATCCTTTTCCAACAGGTCCTCGTCAATGAGCTCCTTGATAGACGCATGTGCAAGATATGGATTGACTGCGCAGGCACCAAATCCAAGGAGTGTTGCAAAATGATGCACTCCTCTTGGTTCTCCCGTCTCCAAAATCAAAGACATTGCCATACATTTTTTGGTTCTTACCAGATGATTGTGCACTGCAGCCACACAAAGCAGCGATGGAATTGCTACATGGTTCTCATCCACTCCTCTGTCTGAGAGAATCAAGATATTCGCTCCATCCTTATATGCCCGGTCTACCTCCACAAAAAGGTGCTCAATAGCACGCTCCAACGGGGTACTCTTGTAGTAGAGCATGGAAACCTTTTCCACCTTTAATCCAGGCTTGTTAATATGTTCAATTTTCATCAAATCCAAGTCTGAGAGAATCGGGTTGGTAATCTTAAGAACATTACAGTTCTCCGGACTCTCAGACAAAAGATTTCCGTTTTTTCCAACATATACCGTCGTTGCGGTTACGATTTTTTCTCTGACTGCATCAATAGGTGGGTTGGTTACCTGAGCAAAAAGCTGTTTGAAGTAGTAGAACAACGGCTGATACTCCTTAGACAATGCCGCAATCGGGGTATCCACACCCATGGCTCCAATTGCCTCGCCTCCATTTAAGGCCATTTTCTCAATGTGTTCTCTGTAATCCTCATAGGTATAGCCAAAAGCCTTCAAAAGGCGCACCAGCTCCTCTGTGGTATAGGAAGGCACCTTCTCGTTTGGAATCTTCAAATCCTTTAGAGCGCAAAGGTTGGAATCCAGCCACTCTCCGTAAGGCTCTCTGTTGGCGTACTTATCCTTTAACTCTTTATCCGAGATTACCGCACCTTTTTTGGTATCGACTAAGAGCATTTTTCCCGGATGCAGTCTCTCTTTCTTCAAAATATGCTTCTCATCTAACGGAAGAACACCTACCTCAGAAGACAGAATCAGACGTCCATCATCCATGAGATAGTATCTGGACGGGCGAAGTCCATTTCGGTCCAGAATTGCCCCCATTACATCACCATCGGAAAACAGGATGGAAGCAGGTCCATCCCACGGCTCCATCATGGTTGCATAGTACTGATAGAAATCTCTCTCCTCCTGGGAAATGGTATCATTGTTCTCCCATGGCTCTGGAATCAATACCATGGCCGCAAGAGCCGGGTCCATTCCACCCATAATCATGAACTCAAGGGCATTATCCAGCATTGCAGAGTCCGATCCCTCTGTAGAGATAATCGGAAGAATCTTTGTAAGCTCTTCATCCGTAAAGCAGGAAACCTCCACTGTTTCCTCCCTGGCGCACATTTTATCTACGTTTCCTTTAATGGTATTAATCTCTCCATTATGTACCACAAAACGGTTTGGATGAGCTCTCAGCCAGCTTGGATTGGTGTTGGTTGAGAATCTGGAATGTACCAATGCGATGGCAGATTCATAATCCTCATCCTGAAGATCTGCAAAAAAGGTACGAAGCTGTGACACCAAAAACATTCCCTTATAGACAATGGTTCTTCCTGAGAGTGATGGCACATAAGTATTATCATTACTCTGTTCAAATACACGTCTCACAATGTACAGCTTTCTGTCAAAATCAAGGTCTGTCTCAAGTCCTTCCGGTCTCTCAATAAATGCCTGATAGATAAACGGACAGCTCTCAAGAGCCTTATTTCCCAGGACATTTTCGTAGGTTGGAGCCTTTCTCCAGCCTAAGAACCTAAGGTTCTCTTTCCCTACAATCACCTCAAACATTTTCATAGCCTGGCTTCTTGCCAGCTCATTCTGTGGGAAAAAGAACATGCCAACGCCGTAGGTTCTCTCTTCTCCCAGCTTGATTCCCTGTTTTTCACAGACCTTTTTAAAGAACTTATGAGGAATCTGAGTAAGAATACCAACACCATCTCCGGTTTTTCCCTCTGCGTCCTTTCCGGCTCTGTGCTCTAAGTTTTCTACAATGCTGAGAGCGTCCGCAACCACTGCATGGCTCTTTTTTCCATATATATTTGTAATCGCACCAATACCACAGTTATCATGTTCAAAACTGCTTTCATATAAAGTCTTCTGATTCATGTTTATCTCCTAAGTTCGTATTTTAATGCTGCTCCTACAAGACCCTTGAATAATGGATGTGCCATATCCGGTCTTGATTTAAATTCCGGGTGTGCCTGAGTGGCAATAAAGAATGGATGCTCTTTCAGCTCTATCATCTCCACAATCCGTCCATCCGGCGACAATCCGGAAAGAACCATTCCATTTTTCTCCAGAACCTCTCTATAGTCATTATTAACCTCATATCTATGTCTATGTCTCTCGGTGATGTCCGATGTGCCATAGAGGCTTTTGGCCAGCGAATTCTCTGCCAGTGTGCATGGATAAGATCCAAGTCTTAAGGTTCCTCCAATGTTCTCAATATCCTCCTGCCCCGGAAGGAAGTTGATTACAGGATTTGAAGTATTTGGATCAAATTCAATACTGGTGGCATCTGCAAGTCCACATACGTGACGGGCAAACTCAATAATGGCAATCTGCATGCCAAGGCAAATGCCAAGATATGGAAGACCATGCTCTCTGGCATATTTTGCAGCCAGCACCTTTCCCTCAATGCCTCTTGTACCAAAGCCTCCCGGTACAATCATTCCATCTAGGTCATCGAACAGCTCCACCGCGGTTTTTTCCGTAACATTTTCAGAGTCAATCCACTTGATATTCACCTCTGTCTGATTCGCAATTCCACCATGCTTCAAGGCTTCCACCACACTAAGGTAGGCATCATGAAGCTCTATGTATTTCCCAACCAGACCGATGGTTACCTTATGCTTTGGATTGTGGAAATCATAAGCAAGCTTTTCCCATTCTCCCAAGTCCGGTTCCGGGCAATCCAGCTTCAGACAATCGCACACCGCCTGGGCCAGGTGCTCTTTTTCCATCATCAGAGGAACCTCATAAAGGGATTTGGCATCCAAATTCTGTAGAATGTGCTCCTTTTTTACATTGCAGAAAAGTGCCATCTTTTCCTTCATAGCTTCATCGATTGGATAATCGGAACGACATACTAAGATGTCTGGCCAGATTCCCATACTCTGAAGTGCCTTAACACTCATCTGTGCAGGCTTTGTCTTCATCTCTCCGGATGCCTTGAGATAAGGGATTAGGGTTACTTGAATAATAATGGCATTCTCTCTTCCCACCTCAGCCTGAAACTGTCGGATGGATTCTAGGAATGGCTGACTTTCAATATCTCCAACGGTTCCTCCGATTTCGATAATGGAAATGGTATCGCCCTCTCCCGGCTTTTCCTTGTGAAAGCGATCCTTTATCTCATTGGTGATATGTGGAATGACCTGTACCGTTCCTCCGCCGTAATCACCACGTCTTTCTTTATTAAGCACGGACCAATAGATTTTACCTGTGGTCACATTGGAATTCTTATCCAGATTTTCATTAATAAATCTCTCGTAATGGCCCAGATCCAAATCGGTCTCTGTTCCATCATCTGTTACAAACACCTCTCCATGCTGAATTGGATTCATGGTTCCCGGATCCATGTTGATATATGGATCAAATTTCTGCATGGTTACATGATAACCTCTTGCCTTTAATAATCTTCCAAGGGATGCTGCTGTAATTCCCTTTCCGAGTCCTGATACAACTCCTCCTGTTACAAATACGTACTTTACCATCTCTGTAGTCTCCTCTCCATATTGAATTTATCACTCTGATTGAGTCCTCTATGACTCGCACACAGGCGGGCGGATAGCAAAACGAATCCTTCTTCTCCGCAGGCTGCGTGTAAAAAGGGGACAATTAGCCACTTAACTAATTGACCCCCTTGTCAAAATACTTAATTTCATCATCTTTTTTGAATTATGGATCTATCTTACATCTATTGTCCGCTTGCACCATAGTTGGACAGCACTCGGGCAGATGGATCATTTACATTACATCCCTCCCAGGATTTGTTTGGCATCCAGAAATCGGTTACCATTTTGGCCTGACCAGGATAATACTCCTCGAAAATCTCCCGATAGAGAAGAGATTCCTTGGTAAACGGAGTTGCAAAATCATATTTTTGAATCAGCTTTTCATACTCCTCATCCGAGTACTTTTCCTCTGCGTATTCCTTCAGGTAATCTACCATGGAATGTCCTACCGCATCGGAGAAGGCTGCCTTTTCTCGCATAAGGATATCTTCCGGAAGATAATCCCCCTCAAAAGCATGTCTCAGCAGGTACTTTCCTTTGTTGTACACATTCATCTTCTTGGCAGGGTCGATGCTCATCACATATTCCACGAAATCCAAATCCCCAAACGGAACTCTCGCTTCCAAAGAATTGGCTGAGATACATCTGTCAGCTCTTAAAACATCATACATGTATAACTCCCGGATTCTCTTTGCAGCTTCCTGCTGGAACTCCTCAGGGTTTGGAGCAAAGTCTGTATATTTATAACCAAAGAGCTCATCGGAAATCTCACCTGTTAACAGAACTCTCACATCCGTCTTTTCATGAATCGCCTT
>JALEPP010000136.1 GCA_022767075.1 Agathobacter sp.
TTTTCCTACAAGGATCATACCTATGAGACATCCATGGCAGGCAGCTATCAGATGGACAATGCCGCTCTTGCCATGGATGTGGCAGAATGGTTTTTGACGGAGCATGGATTAAAAAATGAACAGGTCCATGAGCTCCTTCAAAAAGCTGTGGCTGCCACCATCTGGCCCGGAAGATTTGAGGTGGTCAGGGAAAACCCACTTTGGATTTTGGATGGGGCCCACAATGAGGATGCGGCTGTGCGGCTTTTTGATACCCTTCAAAACTGTTTTACAAATACAAGGATTACCCTTATAATAGGGGTACTCGCAGACAAGGAGCATGGAAGGATGCTGGAGATTTTAGCGCCATTGGCAGAAGAAATCCTTACCGTGACTCCGGACAACCCAAGGGCATTGGATGGGGAGAGCCTTAAGAAAGAGGCCATGGAATATCACAGAAATGTGATCTGCTGCGAATCCCTGGAGGAGGCCATTGAGAAGTGTCGCCTCAAAGAGACGGTGGTAGCCTGTGGTTCCCTGTCGTATTTGGGAGATTTGAAAAGAAAGCTGGAACAAGCATGGATAGAGAAAAGATAGAACAAGGAATCAAATTAATCTTAGAAGGAATTGGAGAGGATGTCACAAGAGAAGGGCTTCTGGAGACTCCACAGCGTATTGCACGGATGTATGAGGAAATCTACGGAGGCCTGTCCATGTCTCCGGAAGAACATCTATCCAAGACTTTTTCTTCGGATAATCAGAACATGGTGTTGGAGAAGGACATTACCTTTTACTCCACCTGTGAGCATCATCTGTTGCCATTTTACGGAAAGGTCCACGTGGCATATATTCCAAACGGTAAGGTGGTAGGTCTGAGCAAATTGGCCCGCACGGTGGAAGTGTTTGCCAGAAGACCACAGATTCAGGAACAGCTTACCGATCAGATTGCAGATGCTCTGGAAACCTATCTAGGCTGTAAAGGAGTAATGGTTATGGTAGAGGCTGAGCATATGTGTATGACTATGAGGGGAATCAAGAAGCCGGGAAGCAAGACCATTACCACGGCAAAAAGAGGAGATTTCCTTTTAAAACCGGAGCTTGTGCAGGAATTTTATCAGTTTGTCCGTTCCTGAGAAAGAAAAGATTGTAGGAGAGAGACAGGAAGAGAGAAGGCAGAACATGAGAATTGGAAACAGAGAATTTGATACCGAGCATGATATTTATTTGATGGGAATCCTTAACGTAACACCGGATTCCTTTTCTGATGGAGGCAGTTACAACTCCCTGGAAAAAGCTATGGAGCATGCCGCCAGGATGATAGAGGAAGGGGTAGATATCATTGATGTGGGAGGAGAGTCCACAAGACCCGGTTATGAGAGAATCTCGGATCAGGAGGAGATAGAACGGGTGGTTCCCGTTATTAAGGCTCTTAAGGAGCGCTTTCAAGTTCCTGTATCAGTGGATACTTATAAAAGTAAGGTTGCTAAGGCTGCCATAGAGGCCGGAGCAGATTTAATCAATGACATCTGGGGTCTCAAGGCTGACTCAATGATGGGTGAGGTGATTGCGAAGGCAAAGCTTCCTTGTGTACTGATGCACAATCGTGATCATTCAGAAAATAAAACGGGAGATTTGCTTTTGGATATGAAGGCAGATTTAGAGGAAACCCTGATGCTTGCCAAGAAAGCAGGGATTTCTGAGGATGCCATTATTCTGGATCCCGGAGTAGGCTTTGGAAAGACCTATGAGCAGAATCTGGAGTCTATTGCAAGATTAAGAGAATTGAGAGAGATGGGATATCCTGTCCTTCTTGGGACATCCCGAAAGTCGGTAATTGGATTGACCATTGATGTTCCGGCAAAGGAGAGAGATGTGGCCACTGCGGTTACTTCCCTGTATGGACTGTGGAGCGGCTGTTCCTTTGTAAGGGTTCACAACGTAAAGGCAAATAGGGAGGCAATTGCCATGGCCAAAGCCATTGATGCCTATGAGAAGAATGCCTAACGGTTGGAGGAAGAAACCTGAATGATAGGGGGAGAAGACTTATGGATATGATTCGTATTGACAATCTGAAAATTATGGCACACCACGGGGTGTTAAAGGAAGAGAAGATTCATGGACAGGATTTTTTCCTTTCGGCAAAGCTTTACGTAGATGCAAGAAAGGCAGGAAGAACCGATGATCTGGCCCATGCATTGGATTACGCAGATGTGTCCCATTTTTTGAAGGAGCGTTTTACCAGACAAAGCTTTAATCTCATTGAGGCCGCCTGTGAGGACTGCTGTGAGGCGTTGCTGCTTCACTACGATATGCTTCAGGAGGTGGAGCTTACGGTTTCAAAACCCCATGCACCTATCGGACTGCCTTTTGAAAATGTATCGGTTACCATGACAAGAAAGTGGCACAGAGTGTATCTTGCCATTGGCTCCAACATGGGAGATAGAAAGGCATATCTGTTAAACGGACTTGAGGAGGTGTCTAATCATCCACTGATTAAGAATGCCAAATGCTCGTCCATTTTTGAAACGAAGCCATACGGATATACGGAACAGGATATGTTCTTAAACGGATGCATTGCCATAGATACCTTGTTAAAGGAAGAAGAGCTTTTGACCTTCCTTCACCAGGTGGAGCAGCATGCGGGCCGTGAGAGAACGGTAATATGGGGACCCAGAACTCTGGATTTGGACATTATCTTTTATGACAGAGAGGAATATGAGAGCAAGGATTTGGTCATTCCCCATGTGGATATGCAGAACCGGCTTTTTGTGTTAAAGCCATTGGAGGAGCTTTGTCCAAACTATCGACACCCAATCCTTGGAAAAACGGTACGTGAGCTTTTGAAAGAGCAGGAGAGAAAGGAAGTTTAGCTTGGGATGAATCAATCAAGAAAGAAGAAAACCACAGAATCCACAAGAGCATCAGAGAAAAAGAAACAATCCGTGGTAACCGGCCGACTTGAAATGAGAGCCTGGGAGGATGCACTGTATCCCCTTGGAATTTATTATGTGCTTAGCACCATTTTTATGATTCTGGCAGAAGGCTTTATCGGAGGGGGACGGAGCAACTACATGCTTTGGCAGGTGGTGTCCACCGCTATGACGCTGCCAATCTTTTATTTCATGTTTTACAGACCGGATACCATCCTGTATCCAAACCCGCTTCGATTTCGGAAGGAGCTTGTGCCAAAGACCTTCATGATTGTTGTGGTGTCCATGCTTCTTGGAGTGGGACTCAACAACCTTTTGTATCTGTCACCTCTTGCCAAGCTCTCAACAGGATTTATTGAGGCAAATACCTCGTTCTATGGAGGAGGTATCGGGTGGAGATTGCTTGGAAGCGGACTACTGATTCCGGTACTGGAGGAATTGGTATATCGAGGAGTGATTTTCCAAAGAATAAAGAGACATAAGGGCTTCATATGGGGGGCCTTTTGGTCAGCCCTGCTGTTTGGCTTGATGCATTTTAATGTAATGCAGTTTATCTATGGCTTCTTATTTGGAATCGCCTTAGCGCTTTTTGTGGAGTATACGGGACACTTGTATGGAGCCATTGTAGGACATATGGCTGCAAATCTCTTTGCAATTGTCCGCACCGAGACCGGTTTTTTGGAGGAAACGGCTTCCGGTCAGTGGTGGAGCCTACTTATCACCGCAGGGTTTGTTCTGCTGGCAGTTCTTGGTTTATACTTTATTGCGAAAAAGACCGGAGTATGTGACAGAAAATCTTAAGAGACGTGAGTGGGGACCCGCGGGTCCTCATTTTTATTTGACAAAACTCTTTAATAGAAATAAAATGCTTAGGTCATCTGGTTGTAGCAAAAAAGGAGCATTCCTGTAATTCAGAAATAACGTCAATTGAATAAAAAGAAACCTCGAAGTAAGATAAAGGTGTTCATCTTGGCGGATGAAAAAACATCTTATTTCAAACCGGAGGTTTCACTATGAATTTTACACAGAATGACAG
>JALEPP010000149.1 GCA_022767075.1 Agathobacter sp.
TCCGGAGAAAAAAATGGATGAAGAGTATCTAAAACCGCGTGAAAAACCAAGTAGAAGCAAAGGCATTGGGTTAGATTCCCAGCTTGCTTTGAACTGCCTTTTTGATAGCCTCAAAGCTTTCAGGACTCAGATCATGCTCTACTCTGCAGGCATCCACAAGGGCAATCTCCTCAGAGACCCCAAGACTCATCAGCCACTGGGAGAGGATGGTGTGACGATCTAAGACATCCTCTGCCCGGCTCTGGCCGGACGGGGTCAAAGTAATATATCCATTGTCTGCCATGGTAATATATCCCTTCTCCCGAAGGTTCTTCATGGCGACACTGACACTGGCCTTGGTAAAGCTCATTTCGGTAGCAATATCGATAGAGCGAACCTGGCCATTTTTTTTATGCAAAAACAGGATAGTCTCCAGATAATCTTCAATTGATTCGTCTGCGCGATGTTTACGATAATCCATGTTAGTTCCTCCAATCTGTAACTATGATACCATTCTATGAAGAGATTTACAATGAGAATCCATCCCTGCCGGTTGCCTTGAAATGTGGGTCTTAGGTGTAGTATACTAAGGACACATATCATGTAATCAGGGAAGGAGAAGCTATGATTCATAAATTTATTACAATCGGTGAGATTATGCTGCGTCTCACACCTCCAAATTATGATATTATTCGCATGGCCAACAGCTTTGAAGCAAGCTATGGAGGTGCTGAGGCTAATATTGCGTTAGCCCTTGCGAATCTTGGGATTGATTCGTCCTTTTTTACAGTGGTTCCGAACAATAGCCTGGGAAAAAGTGCGGTTCGAATGCTTCGCTCCAACGACGTGCACTGTACCCCGGTAATTTTGTCGACACCCAAGGAGACTCCTACCCATAGACTTGGAAGCTACTATCTGGAGACCGGTTACGGAATCCGTCCAAGTAAAGTGATTTATGATCGAAAACATAGTGCAATCACGGAATACGATTTTTCAAAGGTGGACTTAAGAGAGCTTTTAAAAAATTATACCTGGCTTCATCTGAGTGGAATTACCCCGGCTCTTGCACCCAATTGTAAGAAGTTGGTAATGGATGCATTGGTGGTGGCAAAAGACCTTGGAATTACCGTGAGCTTTGACGGCAACTTCCGAAGTACCCTATGGACATGGGAGGAAGCAAGGGATTTTTGTACCAAATGCCTGCCGTATGTGGATGTATTGATTGGAATCGAGCCTTATCATCTCTATAGGGAGGAAGGACATCCGGAAAAAGGAGATGTAAAGGACGGTCTTTCCATGGCACCTACTTTGGAGCAGGAGCATGAAGTATTTACTGCATTTTCAAAGAGCTATCCGAACATCAAATGCATGGCAAGACACATTCGCTATGCTCATAGCGGAAGCGAGAACAGTCTGAAGGCCCACCTGTGGGTGGAGGGACACACCTACGAGAGCAAGCTCTTCACCTTCAATATTTTGGACAGAGTGGGAGGCGGCGACGCATTTGCATCGGGACTGATTTACGCACTTATGAATGAATATAGTCCTCTTGATACGGTTAATTTTGCGGTGGCAAGCAGTGCCATTAAGCATACCATTCGTGGAGATGCCAATATTACAGATGATGTAGGGGCTATTCGAAACCTGATGGATATGAATTATGATATTAAACGCTAGAGCCTTTTTAAAGTCATCATACATCTGGAACCGGCAAGATACGGCTCCGGATGTATGATAGAAAGGACATGGGGGTATATGCAAGGGGAAGAGAAAATTCGGAATTTACATTTGAATGGAGAAAGAAGGTTGGGAATCCTTCAATCTCTCAGTGAAATCTACAGCTCGATTTACGAAATCAATTTCACAGCTTGTTCAAAATCAATTCCAAGACCGGGGAGTTATCCCTTTATCGAACGGACGGGGAAGGCTTGGACCAGCAGGAGATGGATAAACTGGTTCATGCCGGGGACTATGAAAGTGTAGTGAATCAGTACATTGACCATTTTGTAGTTCCGGAAGATAGAGAACGCATGAGAAAAGCCACGCTGCAAAGACGGTGGGAATGAATGAACACATTGCAAAGCCTTTGGATTTGAAAGCTTTAGTGAAGACATTGAATCATTGGTTGGGCAAAGAGACCTGAAAAAGGATAGAAAAGGAGACAACATGGGTAGACAGAAAAGCCTTGCGCTGATTAACGATTTCACAGGATATGGGCGCTGTTCCGTTTCGGTACAGCTGCCCATTATTTCCATGCTGAGGGTACAATGCAGCGTGATACCCACAAGTATATATTCCAACCATACCGGCTTTTCCAATCATTTTCATACGGATTATACCAAGGAAATGAAGCCGTACATGGATATGTGGAAAAAGATAGGTGCAGAATTTGATGGAATCTGCGTGGGATATCTGGGATCTGCAGGGCAGATTGAGATGGTATCCAGATTTATTGATAGCTTCGGAGGGGAACAGGTCTCTGTTGTTGTGGACCCGGTAATGGGGGATAATGGCAAGACCTATCGTACCTGTACGGAGGAAATGTGTAAGCATATGATGGAGCTGGTGAAAAAGGCAGACATCGTCACGCCAAACGTGACAGAAGCCTGTATTTTGACGGGTACCCCCTACAAGGAACGTTGGACCACAAGAGAGCTTCTTACCATGGCACAAAAAATCAGTGCAGCAGGTCCGGGGAAGGTGGTAATCACGGGGATTCCGCAGAAAACCTACGTGTCCAACCTTTGCTATGAGGATGGAGTTGGATATGAGATGATTCGCATTCACAGGGTGGGATGCTCCAGACACGGAACAGGAGACATTTTTGCTGCCATCATAG
>JALEPP010000153.1 GCA_022767075.1 Agathobacter sp.
CAGATTCCACCAATGTATTCAGCTCTGAAGGTAAACGGTCAGAAGCTTTGTGATTTGGCAAGACAGGGAATTGAGGTGGAACGAAAGGCCAGACCTGTACAGATTTATGATATTACCATTCACAAGATCGATTTACCGGAAGTGACCATGACTGTTCATTGCTCCAAGGGAACCTATATCAGATCCCTGTGCCATGATATCGGACAAAAGCTTGGATGCTATGGATGTATGAAATCCCTGATTCGTACCCGGGTGTCTCATTTTTCCCTGGAGAACGCTATGACGTTAGAGGAGATTCAGTACCTGGTAGAGGAAAGAACACAGGGGATTCCTTTGGAACAGTGGTCCAATGATATGTTTGACCCTGTGATACAGGAAGTGGATACACTATTTGATTATCCTGTGGGTCAGATTCATAAGGCCGCGGAAAAACTATTGCGAAACGGCAATCCGATTCCAATGGAATGGGTGACAGCTTCTGAGGATGGAGTTACTCATGATAAGGCAGAGGAAAAGCTGTTCAAATTGTATGACTGGGATAAGCATTTTATCGGGTTATACATGTATCGCGATGAAATAAAAGACTATAAACCTAGAAAATTATTCTATGATTTTTCATAGATAAAGATAGATTGAGACAAAAAGAGAAACACATGAAATATATCAGAAACACTCTGGAATTTCAGATAAAGGAGCCCACTGTAGTGACCTTTGGAAAATTTGATGGACTACATATGGGGCACGAGCTCTTGATGGATACTCTGAAACAAAAAAAGGAAGAGAAGGGTTATTCATCAGTGGTATTTACATTTGATATTCCACCAAAACCAAATGCTTCCAGTGAGGAAAAGCGAGTTCTTACTACCAATATTGAAAAACATCGGCTTTTCGAACAAGTGGGAGTGGATTATTTAATTGAATGTCCATTTACAAAAGAGGTTATGACAATGGAGCCCGTTGCTTTTATTGAGTGGATGGTTCGCTCTCTCAATATGAAATGTGTTGTAACCGGAAATGATTTTTGCTTTGGACACAATCGAAAGGGCGACTATCACCTGATTGAGGAATGCGCTAAGGAATATGGCTATGAAGCCATTGTAAAGGAAAAAATCAGACAGGATGGCAGGGATATCAGTAGCACCTATATCAGAGAAGAAATTCGAAAAGGCAATATGGAAAAGGCGAGGGAATTATTGGGCTATGATTTCTTTGTGACAGGAGAGGTGGTCCATGGCAATCATATTGGACATTCCCTTGGCTTTCCAACCGTGAACCTAATCCTTCCTGAAGAAAAGCTTCTTCCGCCAAATGGGGTATACCAGACAAGGGTATGTCTGGAGCAAAAAGTCTATCATGGAGTGACGAATGTTGGATACAAGCCTACTGTGGAAGGAACCCATCCACTTGGAATCGAAACCTTTATCCTGGATTTTGAAGGTGATTTGTATGGCAAAGAAATTACCATTTCCTTTTTAACCTACTTAAGGCCGGAACAAAAATTTGATTCCTTAGAGGCCTTGAAGCTGCAGTTGTGTCACGACATTTCCATGGTACGCCAGTTGACAAAGTGAAATATTACAAAAATATTACATAAAACTTGACAAATGTAATATCCTGTTGTTATACTGAGTGCCGAATCGAAAGGATAAGAGACGATGGAGGTTATCATGAGTAAAAAAGCCGTACGAATGCTTCAATCCCTTGGGGTGATTACATTTGCAGTAGTACTTGGTATTTGTTGCATGCAAACCGTTAATCCGAATAATGAGATGTCAGATACCACGGAGGTCCATCTGACCGCCGGAGTGACAGATGCTTTCGTAGAATCCGATGGAGCATCCGGAATCCTTGTGGCAGGTGTATCAGGTCAGATGCATGATTATCTTGGCACATTAGATCCAATGCTTCAGGAGAAAAGCACGGTCATGGTGGCAAGTGGTTCTTATGCTTCTGATACTTCAGATGGGACAAAACAGGATCAGATCTGTGGATATGTCAATATTGGCGTTAGTAATATAGAAGACGCTTTAAATGTCAGGGAAGCTGCTTCCATAGACAGCAGTGTGGTGGGAAAAATGACTTCCCATGCGGCCTGTGAGATTCTGGGAGTAGAAGGGGAATGGACCCATATTTCTTCCGGAAAGGTAGAAGGATATGTAAAGAGTGAATTCCTCTATACAGGAGAGGAAGCCAAAGCCATTGCCCTTCAGGAGAAAAAGCTCATGGCAACGGTAACCTGTGATGTGCTTCGTGTGAGGGAAGAGCCTACCACAGAATCGGGAATCATCATTAATGTAGCAAACGGAGAGGATGTTGAAGTAGTCTCTACCGATATGGAAGGCTGGGTACAGGTAAAGATTGACAACGATACCGGATATGTTGCGGCAGAGTATGTAGAACTGTCTGAGAAGCTTAAAACAGCACTTTCCATGAAAGAGCTGATGTTTGGAGAAGGGGTATCGGAAACAAGAGTGGCCCTTTGCTCTAATGCAATTCAGTATGTAGGAAATCCTTATGTATGGGGTGGCACAAGCCTCACCAGAGGAGCAGATTGTTCCGGATTTGTTTTGTCTATTTATTCCCAGTACGGAATCTATTTGCCACATTCCTCAAGAGCTCAGGCTGGTTACGGTACCAGAATCAGTGCATCCGAGGCAAAGCCGGGTGATTTGTTCTTTTATGGAAGTGGCAGCTATATTAACCATGTGGCTATTTATATTGGCAATGGTCAGATTGTACATGCCAGCAACGAGACCACCGGTATTATTATCTCCAATGCTTTCTATAGAAGTCCTATCTGTGTTACAAGACTTCTTGGAAATTAAAGGTTTACATCATGCGGTACTTATGATATACTGTCAAAGTATGATTTTAGCCCCTTGTTCGGTGAATGGACACTCCGACCTTTTGCTGAGCAACCGGCGATAGAAAAAGAAGGAGGATCAAGAAATGATCGCAAAAGAAAAGAAACAGGCAATTATTGCAGAGTATGGAAGAACAGCAAACGATACCGGATCTCCAGAGGTTCAGATCGCTATTTTATCTGCTCGTATCCAGGAGTTAACTGACCACTTAAAGGAGAATCCAAAGGATCATCACTCACGTCGTGGTATGTTAAAAATGATTGGACAGAGACGTGGATTACTTTCATACCTGAAAGAGACTGATATCGAGAGATATCGTTCATTAATTGAGCGTTTAGGTCTCAGAAAATAGTTGTAACGATTATAGAGCGGAGTGTAAATTCCGCTCTATTTTTAGTAAAACAGGTGATAAAGCCGAAGCCACTGAAGAGTATATATGATAGGTTGAAAGCAGAGGTATGTATTTTTCAGTAGTTTCGGAAGAACCTGTAAGAAGTATGGATAGACATCCAGGAAAGAGGAGAACATGTACAAGACATATTCAATGGAATTGGCAGGCAAAACTCTTACCGTAGACATCGGAAGAGTATGTGCACAGGCAAATGCAGCAGCATTAATCAAGTATGGGGACACAACTGTATTATCAACTGTTACCGCAAGTGACAAGCCACGTGATGGTATTGATTTCTTCCCACTCAGTGTAGAGTACGAAGAGAAAATGTACGCAGTAGGTAAAATCCCGGGAGGCTTCAACAAACGTGAAGGAAAGGCATCAGAGAATGCAATTCTTACCTCTCGTGTAATTGACCGCCCAATGCGTCCTTTATTCCCAAAGGACTACAGAAATGATGTTACCTTGAACAATATGGTAATGTCCGTAGACCCGGAGTGCAGACCGGAGCTTGTAGCTATGATTGGCGCAGCTCTTGTAACACACATTTCAGATATTCCGTTTGACGGCCCATGTGCCATGACTCAGATGGGTATGGTGAATGGAGAGTTCATCGTAAACCCTTCTCAGGAGCAGTGGGATAACGGAGACTTAATGCTTACCGTAGCATCTACAAAGACAAAGGTTATCATGATTGAAGCAGGAGCGAACATCATTCCGGAAGACAAGATGATTGAAGCAATCTACAAATGTCATGAGGTAAACCAGACCGTTATCGCATTTATGGAGCAGATTGCAGCAGAGCAGGCAAAACCAAAGCATGAGTACACAAGCTGCGCAATCCCGGATGAGCTCTTTGAGGCAATCAAAGAAATCGTTCCTCCGGCAGAGATGGAAGAAGCCGTATTTACTGACGAGAAACAGACTCGTGAGGAGAATATCCGTCAGATTACCGCTCGCCTGGAAGAGGCATTTGCTGACAACGAGGAGTGGATGGCTGTACTGGGAGAGGCTATCTACCAGTATCAGAAAAAGACAGTACGTAAGATGATTTTAAAGGATCATAAGAGACCGGATGGACGTGCAATCGATCAGATTCGTCCACTTGCATCCGAGGTTGATTTGATTCCTAGAGTTCATGGATCAGGTATGTTCACCCGTGGACAGACACAGATCTGCAATGTGGTAACCTTAGCACCGCTTTCTGAGGTTCAGAAAATCGATGGCTTAGATGCCAACGTAACCACCAAGCGTTACATGCATCAGTACAACTTCCCGGCATATTCAGTTGGTGAGACAAAGGTTTCCCGCGGACCGGGACGTCGTGAGATTGGACACGGAGCATTAGCTGAGAGAGCATTGATTCCGGTTCTTCCTTCTGAGGAGGAGTTCCCATATGCAATCCGTTCAGTGTCTGAGACCTTTGAGTCAAACGGATCCACCTCTATGGGTTCTACCTGTGCATCATGCCTTTCCCTTATGGCGGCAGGTGTACCAATTAAATCTATGGTAGCAGGTATTTCCTGTGGTCTTGTTACAGGAGAGACCGATGATGATTTTGTTCTTTTGACAGATATTCAGGGTCTGGAAGATTTCTTCGGAGACATGGACTTCAAAGTAACTGGAACTCATGAGGGAATTACCGCAATTCAGATGGATATCAAGATTCACGGATTAACCCGTGAAATTGTAGAAGGAGCAATTGCCCGTACCAGAGAAGCTCGTCTCTACATCATGGATGAGGTAATGAGCAAAGCAATCGCAGAGCCGCGTAAGGAAGTAAATGAGTGGGCACCAAAGATTGAGCAGATTACCATTGATCCGGCTAAGATTGGTGATGTTGTAGGTCAGAAGGGCAAGACCATCAATGAGATTATCGCCCGTACCGGAGTAAAGATTGATATCACAGATGAAGGCTCTGTCTCTGTATGCGGAACAGACAAAGAGATGATTGCAAAGGCAGTAGATATGATTAAGACAATCACTACTGATTTTGAAGAAGGACAGATCTTCACCGGAAAAGTAATCAGCATCAAGGAGTTTGGAGCATTTATCGAATTTGCACCTGGAAAAGAAGGAATGGTTCACATTTCAAAGATCTCCAAGGAGCGCATCGATCATGTAGAGGACGTACTTACCCTTGGAGATGTGGTAACCGTTGTATGTCTTGGAAAAGATAAGATGGGACGCATCAGCTTCTCAATCAAGGATGTTCCTTCCAACAAATAATGTAAAGAATATATGAAATAAGTTTTAACGATAGGATTAATGGATAAGAAGCATTATTCATTAATCCTATTTTTTATTTATAGGGAAATTTTTCGGGCGCAC
>JALEPP010000162.1 GCA_022767075.1 Agathobacter sp.
AAAATCCATTTTTATTATGTAGATCCAAATCAAGTCAAATGAAAATGGTAAATCCTGTTAGGATGAGTAGCAGAGATATTGGCTATGATAGACAGTTTGCTATGATTTATTGACCATGCACGGTAATGGTGGAAGGATAGAAAAGGGGCTGAACCATGAGCAGAAAAAGAGTAAGTACGACAACTATAATTGGAGGTTCCGATGGACCTACATCAATATTTTTGGTTGGAAATAAAGGGGGAAAGCTTTCTTTAAGACAAAAATTGGAACGTGTATGTTATAAGGTTAGAAAAAAGAGAGCAGAGAAATCTATAAAGGCAGATGCTCATACGATGGACCAGGTGTGTGAATACATTGTGAATGAGCTTGGATATACGGAAGTGGATAAATCAGAATCCAGATATAAGGAAGAGTACAGGGAAATGAGAGCATCATTTCTTATGCAGTATAGGCCAGAATAAATAGGAGAGTTGGCTGAAATTCCTCAGCTTGAAAATCATGATAAAGAAAGTTTGAAATATTTTTTTGAACAATTAGAAATGAGGCAGAAAGCAGCAGAGAGCATTTCGACTGATGTATTTGATATTGATCTGCACATTTTTGCTCAGACGACTAATAATTTGGAGTCAAGCTTTTCGATTGAGAAGAATTATGAATTAATAAGTAGTTCTTCATCAGGCTCAAAAAGTGAAATGAAGAAATTTGAAAAACTATATAGAAAGGTTTATAGGTATTACGGAGTTACCCAAAAAGATATCGAGGGGCATACAAAACGATATGAAGCGTTAGTAAGGGTGTTAGCTCAATGAAATGAGCTCGCGCTTTGAGTAGGTGCTTTATGAATACAATAATAAGTGAGGTTGTCGTACCTATTGCTAAAAAGACTTCCCATGTAACAACAGGGAAGTCTTTTAATTATTAAAAAATAGAAGAAAACTAGGATACAAAATCAACTAACATCTTGGATCTTGAAGGAGCCTTTAATTTCTGTAGAGCCTTTGCTTCAATCTGACGAATACGCTCTCTGGTTACACCTATTTCCTTGCCTACTTCTTCCAGGGTGTGAGAGGTTCCGTCTATGAGTCCGTAGCGCATACAGATTACAAACCGTTCTCTGTCGGTGAGGGAATCTAAGGCAACACGGATATAATGATTTCGAATCTCTTCGATGGCAGAGGCTTCAGGGGCAACCGCGCTGGAGTCCTGAACAAAATCTCCAATGGACGTATTTTCCTCGTCACCCACCGGGGTATCAAGGGAAATCGTATCCTTGGTAAGTTTTAATGCTTCGCGGACTTTTTTGGGTTCTATGTCAAGGTATTCAGAAAGCTCATCCTCTGATGGTTCATGGCCCAAATCCAGGGTGAGCTGTTTCTGTGCCTTAGCTACACGGTTAATCAGTTCCACCATATGAACCGGCACACGAATCGTTTTGGATTGGTCGGCAATGGCTCGGGTGATGGATTGACGAATCCACCAGGTGGCGTAAGTGGAGAATTTAAAACCTTTTTGATACTCATACTTATCAACGGATTTCATTAGTCCGATATTACCTTCCTGAATAAGATCCAGAAAGCTTAAACCACGTCCCATATATTTTTTGGCAATGCTTACCACCAGGCGCAGATTTGCATTGATGAATCGTTCCTTGGCGTAAGGATCCCCTTCGGCAACCCGTTTGGCCAGCTCTTGTTCTTCCTCCTGGGTAAGGAGCTCATAGCGTCCAATTTCCTTCAAATAGGTATGGACAGCGTCGTCCAAAGAACCATCCGAATCGGAAGCAGCTTGTTTTATTTCGGTTTCTTCCTCAAGAATAAAGATATCCTTATTCTCCAGATATAAAATCGCACGATCCACCTCACTCTGAGAAAGAGAGAGTGGTGCAAGCTCTTTCATAATTACTTGTTTCTCAAGTACGTGATTATCTAACTGTGCTTTTTCAATTAGTTGATCCAAGATGGTTAGTAAAGCTTTTTTGGTTTCCTCGTTCATAGGCACCTCTTATTTCAAAACAAGACTTATGGTAGGTTTCATTATAAGTTCTTGAAAAGAAGATTACAACAAAAAATAGTACCCCAGTACCAAGTTTGTGAAAATGGTTCAAGAGTACTGTTTTTTGATTGTATATTTTGCCTAGTTAGAATTCGAAAGGAGTTAGGAAATACAGTCTAATGCATGTGAAATATCGGCTATTAAGTCTTCTTTATCCTCTAATCCGATACTGATTCGGATTAACTCTGCAGGAACTCCGGCTTCCTTTAGCTGCTGATCATTCATCTGACGATGAGTAGAAGTAGCAGGATTCAAACAGCATGTTCTGGCATCCGCCACATGTGTCTCAATGGCTCCAAGCTTTAATTCTCTCATGAATACAGAAGCAGCTTCACGTCCTCCCTCTAATCCGAAAGAAATTACACCGCATCCACCGTTTGGCATATATTTCTGTGCTCTTTCATAATATTTGTCAGAAGCAAGTCCTGAGTAATTTACATAAGCTACCTTTGGATGGGCTTCCAAAAACTCAGCGACTGCCTGGGCATTTTCTACATGCTTTGGCATGCGCACATGAAGAGATTCCAGTCCAAGATTTAGTAAGAAGGCATTATGAGGAGATTGCACGGAGCCTAAATCTCTCATAAGCTGAGCGGTTGCTTTGGTAATGAAAGCTCCCTCTTTTCCAAATTTTTCGGCATAGGTGATTCCGTGATAGCTTTCATCCGGTGTGCATAAACCCGGGAATTTTTCTTTGTGGGCCATCCAGTCGAAGTTGCCACCATCGATAATGGCGCCTCCGATAGTAGCACCGTGTCCATCCATGTATTTGGTAGTTGAATGAGTGACAATATCTGCTCCCCATTTGATTGGCTGGCAGTGAACCGGGGTTGGGAAGGTGTTGTCCACAATAAGTGGAACACCATGCTTATGAGCAACCCTGGCAAAAAGCTCAATATCCAATACAGTAAGTGCCGGGTTTGCAATACTTTCTCCAAACATCAGCTTGGTGTTTGGCTGAAATGCTGCGTCTAGTTCTTCCTCTGTGGCATCCGGTGAAACAAAGGTCGCGGTAATTCCCATTTTTGCCATAGTTACAGAAATGAGATTGAAGGTGCCGCCGTAGATAGAAGAGGATGCTACAATATGATCACCGGCCTCGCAGATGTTGAACATAGCATAGAAGTTTGCCGATTGACCACTTCCGGTAAGCATGGCAGCTTTTCCCCCTTCCATTGTAGCAAGCTTTGCTGCTACGAAATCGTTGGTTGGGTTTGCAAGTCTTGAGTAGAAATATCCGTCTGCCTCCAAATCAAAAAGCTTTCCCATATCTTCGCTGGTACTGTACTTGAAGGTGGTAGATTGATAGATTGGAATCTGTCTTGGCTCTCCGTTTCCCGGCTGGTATCCGGCCTGAACACATTGGGTTCCTATATGTAAGTTTTGTAAATCCTGCATGATATTTGTTCCTTTCCTTTTTGTTCACTTTATTATAGCAATGTGATAAATAAGTGGCAAGGGAGAACCTTCAGAAAACATCATTAGAAAACGGTATAAGAAAACATTACATAGAAAATAAAGTATATTTGACACTAATAATGCTCTATAGTAAAATAGTAACATAATTATGGTCTATATATGGATATAAGAGGGAGAAAAATGAGAGTATTAGTAGTGGAAGACAATGATTTTTCAGCAGAATTGATTTCGAGTGCAATCGAGAGATATCAGGTCGATATTGTACGCGCCAAGAACGGTGATGAGGCTCTTGAATTATTTAAAAGCTCTGCTGTTGGGGAGATTTCTGTTATTTTTATGGATATTATTATGCAGGGAATGCGTGGAGATGATGCTGCGAAGCATATTCGAGGATTGGATCGTGAGGATGCCAAGACTGTAAAAATCTATGCGGCAACAGCATGGCATCAGATGGAAACACAGAGCGATTTGAAGGATTTTAACGGTATTATTAAGAAACCTTTTGATCAGGAAGAACTCAAGAATGTATTTGAGTCAATGGGGGAATAGCTTGAAGATTAGGCATCCATATTTGAGAACACATTTCATGTGGCTAATATTGGTTATGCTATGCGTTTTAATTTGTGCGTTTACCTTATCGGATAATGTGTATCGTATGGATTTGGCGAGTGAAATAGAGGTTATAGAGCCTGTGGATGTTCAACAAATCTGTAATGATAAGAAGGTATACACAGTAGATGTCTCTAATCAGAAGCCGGGTGCTCATACGTTAATGTTTTATTCAGTGCATCAAGAGGTGGAAGTTTTTGATGGAGAACAGGTTATCTACAAACGCAACAGATGTAACAGTATGTTTAGCCATACTACAGGTGCGGTCTATAATTTAGTTAGCATAAATGAGGGGACAACTGCTTTTAAAATAACCATAAGAGATATTTATCCTTCCACGAGAAGTGAGGATATCATTTTCTATTACGGAAATGGTATGGATATTGTGCAGCAATTGGTTAAATCGTCATTATTGGGGCTTTTTGCAGGAGCGATGATTATTGCTGTAGGAATTTGCCTTTTAGTTTTTTGGGGATATAATCGCAAGGATATTGTAGAGCATGTAGATGTGCTTCACTTGGGATTGTTTTCTATCATATTTGGAATATACTCTCTGGGGGAGTCCCAGGCAGCAACCATTTGGTTAGAAAACAGAGCGGCATGTTCATACATACAGTTTACTCTGCTGATGAGTTTACCTATTCCATTTCTTATTTTTACAAGAAATTTTCTACAGACAAAGGATCGATTTGTTTATAAGGCCATTTTTGTTTATGAATTTGTACAAGTAGCTGGTTGTCAGTTGATGCAGTTTGCGGGCCTTGCAGAATTAAAGGAAACAGCAATTCTAACGCATATAAGTATTGTGTTAGATGTGATTTATATGTTTTATAGTATCATTTCCTTATTCCGAATAAATCTTCGCAGTAGAAGAGCAATGATAAACCTGATTGGCTTTCTGATATTGATTGTGGCTATGTCTATAGATATGATTAACTATTATACATCAGTTCAGTATTCAGAAGGATTTGCGAAGATAGGTTTTTTGGTATTTATTATTCTTTTGGGGGCAGAAACTGCAAGGAATAGTATTTCGAAAACCAATGAAAACAAAAAAATTTCTATCTATCGTGAGATGGCAACCAAAGATATTTTGTCCGGATGTTATAACCGAAATGCGTTTGAAGAGGACCTCAGAGAAACAGTACTGGATGAGAAGACTTCCGTTGTAATGTTTGATTTGAATAATTTGAAGAAGTGCAATGATAATTTAGGACATAGCATAGGTGATATGTACATTATGGATGCTGCGAAGATTATCCGTTCCATATTCAAGCATTATGGAAAGCTTTATCGTATCGGTGGGGATGAGTTCTGTTTAGTTTCTAAATCGTTAAATGAGAAAAGATTTGAACAGTTACGTGAGAAACTGCAGAATGAAGTAGATTTCTATGATAATAAAGGTACAGGAATTATCATGGGAATTGCATCCGGATATAGCGATTATATGCCAGGAGTTGATTATTCGTTTGATACCTTATTAGATAGAGCTGATGAACGTATGTATGAGAATAAGAAGAAATTGAAAGCAAAGTCATAGTAACCAGAAGGATATAAAATGTGAAAAAGAACGTGAGCATCTCTTAGAAAACAAGATGCTCACGTTTTTTTAATAGTTTGGCTCCGTTAATGATCATCAGGATACCGGCAGTGATGCCACTGATTAACACCACAATCCCTAGAACTAAGGAGCTGGCACCGGTGGAACCCATGGTGCGATAAATTTTCTCGTTCATTGTGAGCCCTCCTGTATTTTTTGTTACAAAAATTATATCATAACATCTGAAAAGGTACTAGTAAAAAATGCTGGAAACCCATATAATAAATAAAGTAACTTTTATAATCCGAAAGAGAAAAGAGTAAAATATCACTCTAAATACAGCAAAAAATGAAAGGACAGAATAGAGGGTTATCAATATGATGGAAGTGTTGAAAATGATACTGTTTGGAATTGTTGAGGGAATTACGGAATGGCTTCCCATCAGCAGCACCGGACATATGATTTTGTTAAATGAGATTGTAAAACTGGATGTCTCGGATGAGTTTTATAGTGTGTTTCAGGTTGTTATTCAGCTTGGCGCAATTATGGCTGTAGTGATTTTGTTCTGGAATAAGATTTGGCCTTTTGGAAAAAAGCGCAATCCGCATCCTTTGAAGAGGGATGGAATTGGCAGGTGGATAAAGACAGATATCTTTATTCTTTGGTTTCACATTATTGTAGCATGTATTCCTGCTGTTATTGTTGGAGTGACCTTGGATGATTGGTTCGAAGCGCATTTCTACAATTATCTGACGGTAGCCATTATGCTGATTCTCTTTGGTGTGGCATTTATCCTCATTGAGAATTATAATAAGACCAGAAAACCAAAGGTTACAGATCCTCAGAATATTACATATAAGCTGGCTTTGTATATTGGTTTGTTCCAGTTAATTGCAGCAATATTTCCGGGAACCTCCCGTTCCGGAGCTACGATTGTAGGAGCTTTGCTTCTTGGAGTTTCAAGAACTGCTGCAGCAGAATTTACATTCTATTTAGCAATTCCGGTAATGTTTGGAGCAAGTCTCTTAAAATTGCTAAAGTATGGTCTTGCATTTTCCCCGTGGGAGCTTTTCCTGTTAGTAGGCGGTATGGCTGTGGCCTTTGTGGTATCATTATTTGTAATCAAGTTCTTGATGGGATATATTAAGAAACACGACTTTAAGGTGTTTGGTTATTACAGAATCGTATTAGGAGCTATTGTGCTTCTTTGCGGAGCGCTGGGCTTTATCGGTGCCTAGTGCTGCATAGATAAAATAAGCAAAGGATAGGAGTTATTATCATGAAACAATATGCATTTGGAGTGGATGTAGGCGGAACAACCTGCAAGATTGGTTTTTTTGAGACAAATGGAACCATTTTAGACAAGTGGGAGATTAAGACAAACACAGAGAATAATGGAGATTCGATTCTTTCTGATATTGCGCAGGCTGTGGATAATAAGCTGGCTCAGGAGGGAATTAGCAAATCTGATGTACAGGGTATTGGTATCGGTGTGCCTGGCCCGGTTAACGGGGAAGGAACGGTATTTCGCTGCGTAAACCTTGGATGGGGTGTACTTAATGTGGCAGAGGCTCTTGGAGAACTCACTGGTCTTAATGTTAAAGTTGGAAATGATGCAAATGTTGCGGCCCTTGGAGAAGCATGGAAGGGTGGAGCTGCAGGCAGCACGGATGTTGTAATGGTTACACTTGGAACCGGCGTTGGCGGGGGAATTATTGTAAATGGCCAGATGGTTACCGGACATAATGGAGCCGGAGGAGAGATTGGTCATATCACTGTAAGTAAGAGTGAGATCGAGCCATGTAATTGCGGACAGTATGGCTGCTTAGAGCAGTATGCTTCTGCCACAGGTATTGTTCGTGTGGCAAGACGTAAACTTGCAAAATCCCAGGAAGAGACCGTGCTAAGAACAAATGAGAATCTTACTGCAAAAGATATTTTTGATGCTGCAAAGGCTGGTGATGATATTGCAATCCAGTTGGTAGATGAGGTTTGTGGAATCTTAGGTGGAGCATTGTCCAATATTTCTGCTGTAGTGAATCCGGAGGTTATTGTAATTGGCGGTGGCGTTTCAAAGGCAGGCTCTATTTTGATTGAGAATGTTCAGAAGCATTTTATTGAGACTTCATTCCATGCATGCCGTGATACGAAGTTTGCCCTTGCCAAGCTTGGCAATGATGCCGGAATGTATGGTTGTGTAAAAATGCTCTTAGAGGATTAAAAATATGTACGATCAATTAACTGCTAATGACATCAAAAAGATGGAAGCGGAAATCGAACACAGAAAACTTGTGGTTCGTAAAGAAGCCTTGGAGGATGTTAAAGTAGCCAGAGCTCAGGGAGACTTGAGCGAGAACTTTGAATACAAGGCGGCAAAACAGTTTAAGAATGAGAATGAACGTCGCATTCGCTATCTGGAAAAGATGATAAAGACTGCTACCATTATTTCAGAGGATTCGAAAGAGGATGAAGTGGGAATGAACAATACGGTTGTTCTTTACTTCGAAGAAGACGATGAGGAGGAAACCTATAAAGTTGTTACCACTATTCGAAGCAATTCTTTGAAGAATCTGATCAGTCAGGAATCGCCATTAGGTGCTGCCATTATGGGACATAAGGTGGGAGACCGGGTCCAGGTGGTAGTAAATGATTCCTATTCTTACTATGTGGTAATTCGAAGCATCGATAAAACCACAGGTGACGACGAGGAGATACGCAAATTTTAATAAGTAGTAATAGTTAATGGGAAAGTAATAGATGAAAGTTTCAGAGTTGTTAAAAAAAGATACCGTGACCATTTCAGCGGAGATGTTTCCGCCGAAGCAGGGAGCTTTGTTAGACAAATACAAAGATATTGCGGTTCAGATGGCCTCGTTAAGACCTGCTTATCTGAGCTGTACCTACGGTGCCACAGGTGGCACATCAGATTATACAGTGGATATCGCGGATACAATTAATCAAGCAGGGATTCCGGCTATTGCCCATTTGACCTGTGCATCGTCCACAAGAGAAAAGGTACATGAGGTGATTACGCAGCTGCAGGAGAGGAAGATTGAAAATATCCTTGCCCTTCGAGGCGATATTCCGGAACACGCGGATTTTCCTTTGCCGAATCAGTTTCATCATGCCAGCGAATTAATTGCGGAGATTAAATCAAGGGGAGATTTCTGTATTGGCGGTGCTTGTTATCCGGAGGGGCATCCGGAGTCAAGAAACCAAAATGAAGATTTGGATTTCTTAAAAGAAAAGGTGGACGCAGGATGTGATTATTTAACAACACAGATGTTTTTTGATAATCATATCTACTATAATTTTATGTATAAAGCATTGAAAAAGGGCATTGATGTTCCTGTTGTAGCTGGTATTATGCCAGTCACCAATGCCAGTCAGATTAAACGAATTGTATCGTTATCAGGCAATCTGGTTCCGGCAAAATTCCTTACCATTGTGGATCGCTTTGGAGATCATCCGGAAGCCATGAAACAGGCCGGAATTGCCTACGCAACGGAACAAATCATTGACCTGATTGCAAATGGGGTAAATCATGTACATATCTACGCCATGAATAAGCCTGAAATTGTGGAAGCAATTATGAACAATCTTTCTTATATCTACGTGAGAGAGTGAGTTAAGGATACCCATTTGGTTATCTCGAAAGGAATTACAGAATGCCTAAGAAACAATTTGCGGGACAACTGAATATGTTTGATTTTTTCCAAAGTGAAAACTACAACGAGGATGGGAGCCTTATGGAAGGGGAGATGGTTTCGCTGATTCCAGAGGATTTTTCCCCTGAGAAAAGTGAGATTGTGGACCAACCTCCGGAAAATATAAAGCCGGAAATGAAGGTCTCGGAAAAGAAGGAACCGAAAAAGGAATCCATAGAGAAACAACCCATAGAAAAACAACCCATAGAGAAACATCCTATAGAAAAACAACCTATAGAGAAACTGTCTATAGAAAAAGAACACGTAGAAAAAGACCTTATAGAAAAGAAACATCCCCAAAAAGAACATACCAAGGATGCGAAAAACATCGTCATGGGTCATCATTTTAAGGATGCTTCCGGCAAGCATTACCGGGTGGCCTATGTGAATTATAAAGAAGTTCTTTTGGAAGAAGGAAAAGATACGGATGGAGTTCATTCCTTCGAGACTACTCAGGAAGCAGTATCCTTCTATGTGGACCAGTTAAACCGTTTGCAGGAATTGAATTTAAAAGAGATCACTGATGAAAAATAATACGAGAGAAGGCGTTGAATTATGGCAGAAGAGAAGGATTTGGAGGTTGTAGACGTGAAGCCTGACTCAGAAAATCATGAGTCAAAGAAACCTAAAAAGAAAAATGTTGTTGTTACATGGATGATACTTTTGGTTGGTATTGCATTAGTTTGTTTTTCAGGATATCAGCTTTTTCAGATTCTCTCGGAATATAAAAAAGGGGATAACATTTATGATGACACAAAGAAATCCTATGTAAGAGAAAAAGTGATTAGCGGAAAAAAGGAAGAAAAGAAGGAAGTTCCTTGGTATGAGCTTGTTGAGGTGGATTTTGATGGCCTAAATGAGTTAAATCCGGATATTGTTGGATGGATTTACTTTGAAAATGGTGACATTAGCTATCCAATTCTCTACAGCGGAGATAATGAGACCTATCTTTACACAGCTGTGGATAAAACTCCATTGCGTTCCGGATCTATTTTCATGGAGCAATACAATCACCCGGACTTTCAAGATAGTCATACCATTATCTATGGTCACAATATGAAAGACTTAAGTATGTTCAGTAAGCTGAGATATTACTTTAGTGATGAGGAGTACTATGATGACCATCAGTACTTCCAGATAATTACCAGGGATGCCGTTTATCGCTATGTGATTTTTGCCTATCAGGATGTGCCTGAAGATAGTGAATTTTTCAATGTTTCCTTTGGGGCAGATGATTATTTTTCGATCTTTTTGGATAACATGGTGAATGCATCCTTGAGGGATACCGGAATTGATGTGACGAAAGAGGATAAAGTTATCACTCTGTCTACCTGTTCTACAGATACTACCAGATGGTTGGTTCACGGTAAGAGAGTGGATACTTATGAATAGAACTTGTGAAACCTTCGCAAGAAAGGATAGATAATGAAATCGCAAAAAGTATTACAGAACGAATTAAGAGAATTGACAAAGCTTACCAGACAGGGAAGACAGAATTGGGAAGTAATAGTCTCTACTACGGAATATAACGATTCCCAGGAAAAACCTACTGTAAATGAAGAAGGTGTTACCTGGGAAGTTGATGAATGCTATGTATCTTATCATACCACCTATAAGGGCGAGGAGTTCTTGCTCATCTCTTATGAGATGTTACATAAAAGCGAAAATCAGCAGCGTTCTACCAATCTGATTTTCTTACCACCTCTTGGAATTCGCTATTTTGACATCCATACGCTTTTGCCTTATTCCATTGAGGCAGATCAGATTCTGGCGTATGAGGTACATCAGCTTTGGGAGACGATTCTTTCCGAAAAGAAGAAGGGTTCTTCTATGATTTCTTTGGATGTGTCTCCACGGCAACTTACCATCGAATAAAACCAGAGATTTTTATTGGCCTTTAATAGAATCAATGACCGTTTGAAGTGGCACATGGTGTAAGTGTGCCGCTTTTTTTATGTCTTCATATTCAGGCTTTGATTTGTGTATTCCATAACCGGTATTATCCTTGATGGTAATGGGACCATATGGGGTGCTTACCTGTCTGATAGATGCCTGCATTTTTTTGCGATGAAACTCCTGAAAGCGCACACCTCTGGTTGTGGTGTGGGTAAGTATCAAATTGCAGAAATAATCCTGTCTTTCCGGGGGGGCAGAAACAGTGTAACAGGATACCCGGACGATTTTTTTTCATTTGGATAGGCTGATAGAACACATCCAATGCGCCTTCCTCCAGCAATAGCTCCATCGTGTATCCCATAGCTTCTCCGGTCATGTCATCCAGATTGCAGGAGATGTCTATGATGACATCTTCGGTATCTTCTTCAAGCTCTCCCAGAAAGATACGTACAAGATTAGCAGAAGGCAGTTTTTTTGTTCCGACACCTATCCCAACAGCGGAAATGGACATAGGGGACATGGATTTGAATTCCTGTACATAATAACGAAGGATGGCAGCCCCTGTCGGAGTACAGAGTTCTGTCTGAATCTCCCCTGTATAGTAGGGAATTCCTTTTAGTAGTTCGGCGGTTGCCGGAGCAGGAACCGGAAGGAAGCCATGGGCACAGTGAACCATTCCGTTTCCTACATGGATTGGGGAACCATAGATATGGTCTGGACTTAGCATGTGCATCAGCAACGCACAACCTGTCACATCAGCGATTGCATCCAAGGATCCTACCTCATGGAAATGAACATGATCCAAAGGGGTGTTATGGACCTTGCTTTCTGCCTCACCAATGAGTCTGTAGATGGCTTTTGCATCCTCCTTTACCTTCTCCGGAATTGGAAAGGTATCAATAGCAGAGAGGATATCAGAATAATGGAAGCCATGGCTATGGTCATGGTGGAAAGAAGGGACAGGTATGCTCTGTACGGCTGTTCCCTCCTCTTGTCCAAGTACCTCTACCATTAAATGATAACCTTCAATACCGCAGGTTTTTTCTTTCCGCTCCTGAATCACGATGGTGTCAGGGAACAAATTGTTCATGGTATGAAGAAAGGAGCTTTTGTCGGGACAGAGGCTGTAAAGAGCACTCATAAGCATGTCCCCCGCAGCACCTGATTTGGTTTCTATGTATAAGGTTTTTGTTCCGGTATGTGTCATTACTATTAGCCTCCCAATAGAGTTTCGTCTTTGGTATCATTATAACGAAGGGCAGAAAAAAAGTCTTGTGATTTTACACAAAAAATGGAAACTATATTTGTATATTTAGTTTCTTGTGGTTTTTTAGATGTCTTGATACAATAAAGGAAACTAAAAACTATATTTCAGTTTCGGAGAGAACGATGAGTACAAGAGAAAACATTTTAGATGCAACAATTCAGGTATTCAATAGAAAAGGATTAAAATTTACCATGGATGATATTGCTTCAGAGCTTTCCATGAGTAAAAAAACTATCTACACCATTTTTCGAGATAAAGAATCTCTTTTTCTAGAAATGGTAGATTATTGCTTTGATCATATCAAGGAAGCGGAGCAAGAAGTGTTAGAGGATGTAAGCCTTAACACTGTCGATAAGATTCGAAAGCTTTTAGGAGTGATGCCTGAGGGTTATCGCGATATTGATTTCAGGCAGTTGTATTCTTTGAAAGATAAATACCCCAAAATTTATGCCAGAGTGGAACTGAGACTGGAGACGGGATGGGAGACCTCCATCGATTTGATACATAAGGGAATTGAAGAGGGAGTTCTTCGTCAGGTGGATCCTCTAATTGTAAAAACAATGATGGAGGCTACCATTGAACAGTTCCTTCAAAGAGATGTTTTGATTACCAACGGAATCAGCTATAATGATGCACTTCAGCAGGTTGTAAGTGTTTTAGTTGATGGGATTACCAATAAGTGATAGGAAGGATAAGATATGAGTCGCATTTATTGTAATGAAGGATGGCAGTTTACACCGGAATTTCAGGAGGCTATCGTTCATGAGGATTGCCGGTGTCCGATGGAGGAGGTAAGAATTCCTCATACTTGTAAGGAATTGCCTTTTCATTATTTCCATGAAGATGCTTATCAGATGTTAAGTGGTTATCGCAAAACCCTTTTTGCAGAACCGGAATGGGAAGGAAAGTCGATAGTCATTACCTTTGAGGGAGTAGCTCATAGGGCTGTGTTATATGTCAATGGAAAAGAGGTGTTAACCCATAATACCGGCTATACTGCTTTCTCTTTTGACTTGACGGAGCATTTGAATTACGGAAGGGAGAATGTGATTGCCCTTTCTGTTGATAGCAGGGAGAACCTGAATACTCCTCCATTTGGTTTTGTAATAGACTATATGACTTACGGAGGAATATATCGGGATGTATATTTAGATATCAGAGAAAAGACACACATTGCTGATGTATTCCATTACAGCCGGAATAATGAGGTGTTGTTTGGAGAGTATCGGTTGTCCTGCTTGGAGGAGGGACTTTCCTTACAACAGCTTCTGATCGACTTGGATACCAATCAGGAACGGGTACTTGTAACAAGAGACGTTCAGGACACCCTCTTTACCACAGAATGCAAAGTGGAAGATATTGTACCATGGAATCTGGACATACCTAAGCTCTATGAGGTGAAATCAAGGCTTTTCAAAGGCAATCAGGTGCTTGATGAGGTGCGTGTAACATTTGGCTTTCGAGAGGCATCCTTTCAAAAGGATGGTTTTTACCTAAATGGGGTCAAGACAAAGATTAGAGGATTAAACCGTCATCAGAGTTATCCATATGTGGGTTATGCGATGCCTGAGTCAATGGAGAGAGAAGACGCAAGGATTCTGAAAAAGGAATTGGGCTGTAATGCGGTGAGAACCTCTCATTATCCGCAATCCCACTATTTTATTGACGAATGTGACAAGCTTGGACTTTTGGTCTTTACAGAGATTCCTGGCTGGCAGCACATTGGAGATGAGGCATGGAAGAATCAGGCGGTCGAAAATGTGAAAGAGATGGTACTCCAGTATCGTAACCATCCTTCCATTGTGCTTTGGGGCGTTCGCATAAATGAATCCCAGGATGATGACGAATTTTACAAGAGAACCAATGAGGTTGCGCATCAACTAGACCCAACCAGACAGACTGGTGGTGTTCGCTGCTTCAAAAAGAGTCATCTGTTTGAGGATGTCTATACCTACAATGATTTCTCCTACGATGGAAATCACAGAGGAGTAGAGCCTAAGAAAAATGTAACCTCAGACATGGAGAAAGGATATCTGGTAAGCGAATATAACGGACACATGTATCCGTCCAAGTCTATGGACTGGGAGGAGCATCGGGTAGAGCATGCTTTAAGGCATGCAACGGTGCTGGATGAGGTCAATAATCAGGAGGATATCGCAGGAAGCTTTGGCTGGTGTATGTTTGACTACAATACCCATAAGGATTTCGGTAGTGGTGATAGAATCTGTTATCACGGTGTGATGGATATGTTCCGCAATCCGAAGCTTGCAGCATACATATACAGCTGCGAAGGGGCAGAGGATACGGTGCTGGAGCTTAGCTCATCTATGGACATTGGCGAGCATCCGGGCTGCAACAGAGGGGCAACCTATATCATTACCAACGCGGATTCTGTACGTATGTACAAAAATGATATTTTTATCAAAGAATATACAAATGCCAATTCCACATTCAAGAATTTGAAGCATGGTCCAATTCTGATTGACGATTTTATTGGAAATCAGATTAAGGACAATGAAGATTTTACGGATGATCAGGCAGAAAGCATTAAATACGCATTGAATTATACGGCACTTCACGGCTATGGAAAATACCCGTTAAAAGTGATTCGTATTGCACTGAGATGCATGTTGAAGTACCACATGAAGCCGGAAGAGGCAGTAGTTCTTTTTAATAAATATATAGGTGACTGGGGTGGAACCAGTACGGTCTACCGTTTCGAGGCGGTAAAGGACGGAAAAGTGGTTAAGACCATGGTAAAAGAGCCAATGAAAAATTGGCATCTTGAGACGGTGGTATCAGCCAACACCCTTGTTGAAGCAAATAGCTACGATGTGGCAGCTGTTCGAATTCGTGTATGCGACGACAACCATAACGTTCTCCCATTTTTCCAGGAGTCCATCAAGGTGCAAACGGAAGGTCCAATTTCCATTATTGGCCCGGACCTTGTTCCTCTTCGAGGAGGAATGGCAGGTGTCTATGTTAAGACAACCGGCGAAGCAGGAGATGCGAAGCTTAGGCTTTGTGTATTAAATCAGGAACCGCTTGAGATTCCATTTGTTGTAAAAAAGTAAAATCATCTGCTATGGCAGATTAGTAGAGGAGAGTATGATGCAAGAAAAATCAAAAGTAATTTTTGGAAACGAAATAAGCAACAAAGCATATAAAAATGCTGTGAAATCCAAAAAGAAGTACATTCGCAAATTTGGAGATGACACCAACAAGGATTATCCGGTACGAGTGGAGAAAAACCGTTATATTGGTGATTCTCTGGGAGTTTGCAATATTCTGGTGGGAGACTTAAATCAGAATGCCCACTATGATGGGGATCATCCACAGGATGCATTGGAATTTGATACCGAGAAGGGAATTATTGTTGGAAACATCCGAATGGGATTTGGCCATTACCGTATTTCCATGGCTATGGCCAGTGCGGCAAAGAGCATGGGCTATACACCATATTGGATGGACCTAAACTCTTATGGTGAAACAACCTGCACAAAAGTAATTGGTGCACAGAATGATCTGTATTCTCTCGGATCAAGAATGTCTAAGAATCCGATATTTAATAAGCTGGTGTGGGAGCCAATGAATTATGAAGGTTTCAGGGCACTTACTTATAATTCATCCGATCAGAAAAATGCAGAGCTTATGGCTCCTGTCTATCGCAATGTGCCAAAGGAGATTCCTGTAATCGGAACTCACGTATGGCCAGCCCAGGCAGCGATTCATGCCGGGATGAAATACGTGGTGAATGCAATTCCGGATAACTGGCCAATGGCCCTTCATTTTGCAGAGGGCAGTGTGCATACCGTCCAGTGTCGAAATGCATATATGGGCTATCGCATCTGCAATGGAATGAATAAGAAGCAGGTCTGTAATCCAATGCCGGCAGACAGCTTAGTTTACACAGGACATTACATTGACCATGAGCTTGTTTCTAATATTGAATCAGACTGCCAAGCTCGAATGAATAGAAAAGAGAAGAAAAAGCCAATGCGTTTCCTTTTAACCATTGGCGGAGCCGGTGCGCAGAAAGAAATTTTTGCAGCGATTATCAAACACTTGCTTCCTATGATCAAACAGAAGAAGGCAGTCCTATATGTAAACGTTGGAGATTACAAGAACGTATGGGATGATCTGTTAAAAGAGATCCCGGAAATGGCTGCAGTATCAAAAGAGCATTTTGACAATTGGAGTGATACCGAACAGTTCTGTGAAGCAGCATTAAACGAGGAAACAGAAATAGAGGGAATTCATGGCTTCTGGCATAAGAATATCTTTGAGGCCGTGTATGCCACCAACCTTCTTATGAGAAGTGCGGATGTTTTGGTTACGAAGCCATCGGAACTTGCATTTTACCCGGTTCCAAAGCTCTTTATCAAGCGTGTTGGTAAGCATGAAATGTGGGGAGCTATCCACTCTGCGGAAGTAGGGGATGGAACGTTAGAGTGCAGAGATATTCCACATACCATTCAGATGATTGATCTGTTTATGGAGGATGAAAATCTCCTAAAAGATATGTGCAACAGCATTATTGAGAACAAAAAGTCCGGCTTATATGACGGGGCATATAAGGTTGTTGAACTGGCAATGGGACTTAAAAATAAATAATTTATAAGGAGAAACAAAATGAACGAAACAAAGAAACTCACAGGTACCGAGAAATTTGCATATGGTCTCGGAGCAGTTGCAAAGGACATGGTATACATGCTTTCAGCAACTTATGTATCAATTTACTTTATGGACGTTATGGGCATCAGTGCAGCAGCCATTGGTGTGCTCCTATTAGTAGCCAGAGTATTTGATGCTTTTAATGACCCAATCATGGGTGTACTTGTTGCAAAGACAAAGACACGTTGGGGTAAATTCCGTCCTTGGCTTTTGATCGGTACGATTACAAACGCCATTGTACTTTACTTAATGTTTACCATTCCACCGACACTGGATGCCAAAGGTATGGTTGCATACGCTTCTGTTACATACATTGTATGGGGGATGACCTACACCATGATGGATATTCCTTATTGGTCAATGGTTCCGGCTTTTACACAGAGTGGTAAAGAGCGTGAATCCCTTTCTGCATTTGCCCGTTCCTGTGCAGGTGTTGGTTCTTCTTTGATTGCAATTATCACAGTTTCACTTGTAGCAGCTCTTGGTAAAATGTGCGGTGGAACAACCGATAGAGAAATCAATCGTTTAGGATATAGCAGATTTGCATTAATTATTGCAATTCTGTTTGTAATATTTATCGCAATTACCTGCTTCTTTATCAAAGAGAAATCTACTGTAGATATGAAGAGTGCTTCTATCAAAGATATGTTCAAAGCATTGGTACAGAACGATCAGGCTATGACTGTAGTAATTGCTATTGTAATGATTAATACCGCTCTTTATATTACCCAGCAGCTGGTATATTTCTTCCTGAAGTATGATTTCAGCCCGGCTACCTACCGCAATGACTTTACCATGTTTAATATGGTTGGCGGTGCCTGCCAGATTTTAGCAATGATGCTTTTATTCCCATTGCTTCGCAAATTCATGGATACGATTCATATTTTCTATACCTGCTTTGGAATGGCAATCGTAGGCTATGCCTTGATTATCATTATTTCCTTTACCGGAACAAGTCAGGTGGCATGGCTCTTTATTCCGGCTGCTCTCATTATGGCTGCGGTAGGTGTGTTGAACGTTATAATCACCATTTTCCTTGCAAATACGGTAGATTATGGTGATTTGAAGAACCACAGAAGAGATGAATCTGTCATTTTCTCAATGCAGACTTTTGTAGTAAAACTTGCTTCAGGTATTGCAGGTTTCCTTGCTTCAATGGTATTATTTATATTCAATATAAGTTCTGATAAAGAGGCGGAAATCTTGGAGCCAATTTCCAAGACCTCAAGCATGGGACTTCGTTTTTCTATGACATTGATTCCTGTTGTAGTTCTGTTAATTGGATTTGTAGTTTTCCGCAAGAAATATATTCTTTCAGATGAAAAAATGAATGAGATTACCACAGAGCTTTCTAATCGAAAGGGAGAATAAAGTCTATGATTCGTCAATTGGACCATGTATTCGTTCTGGATACAAAAGACACAACCTATTGCTTTAAGCTTCTTGAAACAGGTCATTTAGAGCATCTGTATTACGGAACACATTTGGACATTGATTCCGCAGATGAGGCAGAGGTGCTTAGTGAAAAGCATGCGTTTGCACCGGGCAATACCAACTGCTATGATCAGGAGCATTTGAATTTCTCTTTGGAGGACATTCGGTTAGAAATGTCCTCCTTGGGAAAGGGAGACATCCGGGAACCTTTTATTGAGATTATCTATCCGGATGGGGGGATGACCTGTGATTTCCTCTACGATCATTGTGAAATTCTGGAGCGTAAAGAGGAGCTTGAGACACTTCCGTCTTCCTATGGGGAGGAAGGTGAAGTAGAGGGACTTAAGCTTGTCTTAAAGGATCGTTCCTACAAGGTTGCTTTGGAGCTGTGCTATTACGTATTTGCAGACAAGAATGTGATTACCAGGACGTCAAAAGTGATCAATCAGGGTGAAACTCAGATTAAGCTAAAGCGTATTATGAGTACTCAGCTGGATTTTGAGACAGATGATTATATGCTTACTACCTTTAATGGTGCATGGGCAAGAGAGATGCAAAAGCATGACATGAAGCTTACCGCCGGAAAGCATGTGAACAGTTCCATCTGTGGTTCTTCCTCTAGCAGAGCCAATCCTTTTGTGATGCTTTGGAAAAATGATGCCACAGAGGATGCCGGAACCTGTTATGGACTGAATCTGGTGTATAGCGGAAACCATTATGAAGCAGCAGAGGTAAGTGGACATCATAAGACTCGTTTTGTGGCGGGAATTAATCCTATGGGAAGCTCATTCCTTTTAAAAGAGGGAGAGTCCTTTGAAGCACCTGAGGCCGTTATGACGGTTTCTGACAATGGATTTAACGGTATGAGTCAGAATATGCATCGTTTTGTTCGTGAGAATATTGTTCGTGGTGTATGGAAGGATAAGGTTCGCCCGGTTCTTTTGAACAGTTGGGAGGCAGCCTATTTTAAGATTGATGAAAGTAAACTCCTAAAGCTTGCCAAAGCAGGAAAAGAGGTAGGAGTGGAGCTTTTTGTTATGGATGACGGCTGGTTTGGTAATCGTAACGACGATAAAAGCTCCTTAGGAGATTGGTTTGTCAATAAGAAAAAGCTTCCAAATGGCTTAGAGGGGCTTGTGAAAAAAATCAACGATCTGGGACTGGATTTTGGTATCTGGATTGAGCCGGAGATGGTGAATGTAGATAGTGAATTGTACAGAGCCCATCCGGAATGGGTTATGGAAATTCCCGGAAAACATCATACAGAGGGACGAAACCAGAGGATTCTTGATTTTGCCAATCCTGAAGTGGTTGATTATATGGCAGATGCAATTTCTAACGTGCTTCGTCAGGCTCCAATTGCTTATGTGAAATGGGATATGAATCGAATTTTCTCAGATTGTTATTCCCAAAGCCTAGAGCCGGAGCGAATGGAAGAGACAGCACACCGCTACATCTGTGGTGTATATCGTCTTGCCAGGACACTTACAGAGGAGTTCCCGGATGTCTTATTTGAGGGATGCTCTGCAGGTGGTAATCGTTTTGATCTTGGAATGCTTTGCTACTTCCCCCAGATTTGGGCAAGTGATGATACGGATGCGGCATTCCGTGTACAGTGTCAGACCAACTACAGTTATGGGTACCCTATGTCAACAGTAAGTGCGCATGTATCTGCATGTCCGAACCATCAGACACTTCGTACCACACCTCTTGAGACACGATTTAATGTGGCTGCATTTGGAGTATGTGGTTATGAGTGTAATCTCTGTGATATGACCAAAGAGGAGCTTACGGAGATTGCAAACCAGATTGCAATTTACAAGGATTGGAGACCAATCCTTCAGTATGGTAATTTCTATCGTGGCAGAGCACATGGGAATATGTTTGAGTGGACCTGTGTGGCAAATGATCAGAGTGCGGCAGTAGGTATGTTGATGCAGATGATGGTTCAGCCAAACACTCAATTTGAGCAGTTCCGTGCAAAAGGATTAAATCCAGAGATAAAGTACAAGTTCTTTAATCGGGATTTGAACTATAATATCAAAAATTTTGGTGACTTGGTGAACACTGCTTCTCCGATTCATATTCGTCCGGGTTCTTTGATGCATAATATTGTGGCAAAGCTAAAGACAATGCCTGGGGAGAATGAGGCAGTGATCGCTTCCGGCTCTGTGCTGATGAAGGGCGGAGTAAAACTGAAACAGGCATTTGCAGCAACAGGCTATAGCGAGGACGTGCGTTATTTCCAGGATTATGGATCTCGCATGTACTTTATGAAAGAAATGTAAGAAATAGAAAGACCGTCAGGCTAAACGAGGCTTGACGGTCTTTTCTATTAACTTAGACGTACAAAGTATAGATTATTCCTTTCTGGGAAATAATAGTTGTAAAATGTTGGAAAAACAACATAACATTATTTCGTATTATCATATATTCCTAGTATAGAACTAGGAAATGAGAAAGGAGTACCAATATGAAAGTACTATTTTATGATGCAAAACCTTATGATGTAGATTCCTTTGAAACTCAGCTGAAAAAATATCCTGAGGTTGAGATTGAGTTTCTGGATACCGATATTAATCCGAAGACTGCACGGTTAGCCGGTGGATTTGATGCAATCTGTGCATTTGTAAGCTCTGATTTGTCCAAAGATACCTTGAAATCCTTACATGAGTCCGGAGTACACAAGATTCTTATGAGATGCGCAGGCTTTAATAATATTGACTTGGATGTGGCAAGAGAGCTTGGATTTATCATCCTTCGAGTACCGAGCTATTCGCCGGAGGCGGTAGCGGAACATGCAATGGCTCTTGCGATGAGTGTAAATCGAAGAATTCACAAGGAGTATATCAAGGTTCGAGAGAATAATTTTAGCCTTGTGGGATTAGAGGGATTGAATTTATACGGAAAAACAGCAGGTATCGTTGGAACTGGCAAGATTGGTACCGCTATGGCGCGTATCTGTAATGGATTTGGAATGAAGGTAATTGCCTATGATAAGTATCCAAATAAAGAGTTATCCTTTGTTGAATATAAGGAATTGGATGATGTATTACGGGAAAGCGATTTGATCTCTCTTCACTGTCCTTTGACTCAGGAAAACTATCATATGATTAATGAGAAGACAATTTCTATGATGAAGGATCAGGTCATTTTGGTGAATACTTCAAGAGGAGAGCTTGTGGATACCAATGATTTAATTGCCGGAATCAGAGCACACAAATTCCATGGAGTTGGATTAGATGTATATGAGGAAGAGAGAGACAATGTATTCGAAAACAGAGAGGCCGAGATTATGGAGACATCCATTACGGCCAGACTGTTATCTTTTCCCAATGTAATTGTTACATCTCACCAAGCATTTTTTACGGTAGAGGCACTTGCGGCCATTAGTGAGACTACCTTGGAAAATGCCATGTCCTTACAGAGTGGAAAGTTTCCGGAACAAAATGTGATTTTACAATAGTCTTTTCTCTTTTCTTTGATATAATAGTGTGGTATGGAACATTCCAAAGAAAAAGAGAGGAAAAGGGGATATGGCAAAGCTATTTTTTCGATATGGAGCCATGGGAAGCTCCAAGACAGCCAATGCTTTAATGGTGGAATACAATTATAGGGAAAGAGGGAAAAAAGCACTTCTTGCGAAGCCGATGACGGATTCCAGAGATGGGAAGTTGGTGATTAAGTCCAGAATTGGATTAGAACGTCCCTGTGTGCTTGTGGAAGACATGGTTCTCATGAGTGACGAGACAATAAAGTCATATGATTGTATTATCGTAGATGAGGCGCAGTTTTGCACAAAGGAACAGATAGAAATGCTGGTTCATTATGTAGATGATTTGGATATTCCGGTTATTTGTTATGGACTTCGGGCAGATTTCAGAAATGAGCTTTTCCCGGGAAGCATGTGGCTCCTTGCCTGGGCGGATGTAATTGAAGAGATTAAAACGGTATGCTGGTGTGGCAAGGCGGCAAAATGCAATGCAAGATTTAATGATAATGGGATTATCAGAGAGGGAGATCAGGTTTGTCTTGGTGGCAATAGCTCTTATATTGCCCTTTGCAGAAAACACAGTAGAGAGGGAAACCTAGGACCAAACTTTAGAGAATTGTTGAAGGAGTTTAATCCATGAAACACATCCTATTAATCGCAACAGGTGGAACCATTGCTTCCAAAAAATCCAGGAATGGATTAAAACCTCAGCTAACACCGGAGGAACTTTTATCCTATATCTCGATTCCGGAAAATTGCAGCATGTCCGTGGAACCATTGATTAATATCGATAGTTCCAATATGGAGCCAAAGCATTGGACCATGATGGTTCAATGTATTGAACAAAATTACAGTGATTATGATGGCTTTGTGATTGCACATGGTACAGATACCATGGCCTACACGGCTGCGGCTTTGTCCTATATGATTCAATATTCAGACAAGCCTATTGTGATTACCGGTGCACAAAAACCCATTGATTTGGAAATCACAGACGCGAAAACGAACCTGAGTGATAGTATCTTATATGCCTGCGATGACAATTCCCAGGGAGTGCAGATTGTGTTTGACGGAAAAGTGATTGCCGGTACAAGAGCCAAAAAGGTTCGTTCCAAAAGCTATAATGCTTTTTCCAGTATTGATTTTCCCTGCCTTGCAATGATTCAGGAGGGGCATATTGTCCGTTATCTTCCAAGACAGCAGTATGAAAAGCCGGTTCAGTTTTACAAGAATCTGAATTCGAATCTTTTTCTTTTGAAGATGACTCCGGGCATTCAACCGGATATGCTTGGTTTTCTATTTCAGCATTACGATGCAATTATTATTGAGAGCTTTGGAGTTGGTGGAATTCCGCTTTCCATCAAGGAACAGTTTTTCAAGTTATGTATGAAATATCCGCAAAAGCTTGTAGTAATGGCGACTCAGGTGGCCCATGAAGGAAGTGATATGACGGTCTATGAAGTAGGACATGATTTGAAGCTTACCTGCAATTTTTTGGAATCCTATGATATGACCTTGGAATCGGTTATTGCAAAAATTATGTGGATCCTTGGAAACTTTTATCCCTGCCAGGAAAAAACAATCAAAGAGAAATTTTATCAGTGTATTAATTATGATGCATTATTTGGCACATTGAAGGAAAACACATGAACCTGGTAAAAACAATTGTTAACCATTATTAAAATGACGGTTGACAATCAAAGGAAAAACATCTATTATGAACTGCGTATGAATTTATACGCAGTTTTTTTATTAGGATAAAGGAGTAATGAAAATGAAAGAAAATCAAGGAAATAATATGAAAACCATGTGTAGCGTTGCTTTGTTTACGGCAGTAATTTGCATTTTATCAATCTGGCAGATTCCACTTCCTTCCGGGGTGCCAATCACATTACAGACATTTGCATTGGCGCTTTGCGGATATGTAATTGGAGCGAAGCTGGGAGCGATTAGTGCGACATTGTATTTACTTCTTGGGCTTATTGGTTTGCCAGTATATGCTGGAATGGCTGCTGGGCCAGGCGTTTTATTTGGTCCGACAGGAGGATTTATTTTTGGATTTATATTTCTGTCGTTATTCTGTGGCCTG
>JALEPP010000098.1 GCA_022767075.1 Agathobacter sp.
GCACTTGCAAACGAGTATTTCTTAGTAACCGGTAGTGGAAAATACTTCCGCAATGTGATTATCAAACCAGAAGACAGCATCTGCATGATTGAGTTAGATGACAAGGGTGAGAATTATCGTATCGTCTGGGGACTTGTAAACGGAGGAAGACCAACCTCTGAGCTTCCAAGCCACTTAATGAATTTAGAAGTGAAAAAACTTCAGGATGAGAACTATCGCGTCGTTTATCACGCACATACTACCAACATTATCGCACTTACCTTTGTTCTTCCATTGGAGGACAAGGTATTTACACGCGAACTTTGGGAGATGGCAACAGAGTGTCCGGTGGTGTTCCCGGCAGGTATCGGTGTGGTTCCATGGATGGTTCCAGGGGGAAGAGAAATCGCTGTTGCAACAAGCGAATTAATGAAGAAATACGACCTTGCAATCTGGGCTCATCATGGAATGTTCGCAGCAGGCTATGATTTTGATCTGACCTTTGGACTTATGCATACCGCCGAGAAGTCAGCAGAGATTCTTGTAAAGATGCTCTCAATGCAGCCAAACAAACGACAGACGATTACACCAGATGAGTTCCGTCACCTTGCAGAAGACTTTCATGTAAGTCTACCAGAAGAGTTTCTGTACGAGAAATAGGAGCATAGGGACTGTTCCTAATTCTCAGGGAGTAGTATAATTAATTCGTAATGGGGATTACGAAGTTTTTATAATATTTATTTTAAGGAGGATGTATTGCTATGGCAAACAGAATTGTACTTAACACAGTATCTTATCATGGAAAGGGCGCAATCGCTGAGATTCCGGCAATTGCAAAAAACAAAGGCTTCAAACATGTATTTGTATGTTCGGATCCAGATCTTGTAAAATTTGGCGTAACTGCAAAGGTTACCGATTTACTTGATAAAGAAGGAATCCCTTTCACACTTTACTCTGAGATTAAACCAAACCCAACCATCAAGAATGTTCAGGATGGTGTTGAAGCATTCAAGGCTTGTGGAGCAGATTCTATCATCACGATTGGTGGTGGATCATCCATGGATACGGCAAAAGCAATTGGTATCATCATCACAAACCCAGAGTTTGCAGATGTTCGTTCTCTTGAGGGCGTAGCTCCAACCAAAAACCATGCAGTGCCAACAATCGCAGTTCCTACAACTGCTGGTACAGCAGCAGAGGTTACCATCAACTACGTAATTACTGATGTGGAAAAAGAGCGTAAATTCGTTTGTGTAGATGAGAACGATATTCCAGAAGTTGCTATCATCGATCCAGAGATGATGTCTTCAATGCCAAAAGGACTTACCGCTTCAACAGGAATGGATGCTCTTACACATGCAATCGAAGGTTACACCACAAAAGCTGCTTGGGAAATGACAGATATGTTCCACTTAGAGGCAATCAAGCTCATCTCCCAGAATCTAAGAGGTGCTGTTGAGAATACTCCAGAAGGACGTGAAGGAATGGCCATGGCTCAGTACATCGCTGGTATGGGATTCTCAAACGTAGGTCTTGGAATCGCTCATTCTATCGCCCATACTTTAGGAGCTCACTACGATACACCACATGGTGTAGCATGTGCCATGATGCTTCCAATCGTTATGGAATACAACCAGGAATTCACAGGTGAGAGATATCGTGAAATTGCAAGAGCTATGGGTGTAGAAGGTGTAGACAACATGACACAGGAAGAGTACAGAAAAGCAGCTATTGATGCAGTTAAGAAGCTTTCTGAGGATGTTGGAATCCCAGCAAAGAACGATAAGATCCGTGAGGAAGATTTGGATGTACTTGCAGCAGATGCATTTGCAGATGCATGCTGCCCGGGAAATCCTAGAGATACCAACGTGGAGGACTTAAAAGAGCTTTACAGAAAGATTATGTAAAAGAGAAGGGATAGTGCAAACTATCCCTTTTCAGTAATCTATACCTACAAAGGATTAAGAGGACAGGCGATATGCGGATGGTGTCATCCCGTATCTTTTTTTAAATACCTTAACGAAATAATTACTATCCGAATACCCCACATACATGGAGATTTCGGAGATGGAAAGCTGTGTTGTTTTTAGGAGCTCCGCAGCTTTTTTTGTGCGCATATCGGCTATGTAAGAGCCTAGAGTTGTGCCGACCTCCTTTTTAAACTGGCGAGATAAATGTTCCTCACTGATTTTTGCCTGCTCCGCTAAAAATGAGAGAGAACAGTCGCTGGTGTAATTGGTATCAAGGTAGGAAAGGAGACCTCGAATGACAGGAGTGTAGCCAGTTCTTTTTTTTGCGTCTGCCACGGCCTGGGTTAATTCAATAATCATTTTGGATTGAACATCAACTAAATCTCCCCCATTTTTGGCATTGGTAAAGCGCTTGATGCTTTCACGGGTGATCTCATCGATTCGTACCACAGAAGCACCTCCTAGCTCTGCAGCCTTTCTTGCCAGGGTTCGAAGCACAGCGAAGCCGCTCCAGTCTGTGGAATATAGAGTATGTTGAGTGGGGGAGGTGCTGGCATAAAAGGAGCTTGCGATGTGTTCAAAAGCGATACGTACACCGGACACATCTCCGTCAATAATTTTTCGCAAAAAGAAATTTTCCATTTCGTACTGGTCTATGATATTGGTGTAGGTTTTGGTGGACTCGGCGACTATTTTTTGTGGCTTTAATTCTTCATGAAAGCCGGAGAGCTTACGGTAGGTATATTCTGGAGTGTTCGGGAAAAAGGTTCGCATGGTAGCCAGTAGGGTTCCATGAATCATGGAATAGCTAAGCTGTGGAAACTGATTGTAGTAGAGCTTTAAGGACATCAGTATACTTGCCGGAAGCTTATGGGTTGCCAATAATTCCTGTATTGCAGAGGAAGCAAATTTAGTTTTTACGTAAGGTCCCAAAAGATAATGCTTATGTTCAAATTCAAAGAGGAGAACATTGGTGTTTAGGTAGTCTGTGATTTCATAGAAAAAGAAGGGTTGCGTATTTTCCATAAGATATTCCAAATAGTCCTTGGTGTACATGGGCTGAAGAGTTTTTTCGAAGCAGCATTCCTGTTCAAATTGTAAAAGAGAAGATTCGTCGGAACTAATAGACCAGACATGAATGTTTAGTATATTGGTGATAAATCCCATAAAGAGTTCTTCGTTCATTTTAATACCTCACAAGCTTGTAGATGAAATAAAAGGGAAAACGACATCAAGAAAATTCTATAATCATCAATTTTGTTCTAACTATAACACCAAAGTAATGGTATTGTAAAGCTAACAAAAGAAAAACGCCCAGAGGCGTATGATACAAAGGGAGGTTATCATGAGCAAAAACAAAAAGCTTAGCCAGAGCGAAATTGATGGGGTTCAGTACCGCCGAGCAAAATTGTGGCAGATTATTTTAGTAGCATTTAACGCATTAGTAGGAATGTCTGTTTATTCCTTAATTGGAATGGCAAGCTACAGTGCGAGTATTGGTTATGGGATCTCGACTGCAGTAGTTGGAGTGATCTTAACCTGCACTCGTATTTTTGATGGATTTACCGATCCAATCCTAGCATTCATTTACGACAAGGTGGATACAAAGTTTGGCAGACTTCGTATCCTATTAATTGGTGGATTTGTAATTGAAGCACTTGCATTACTTGCAATGTTTGATTTCTGCTCATCAAAGGGATTAGGAATCGTTGCATTTACATTACTTTATGTAATCTATGTTATCGGATACACCATTACCAATATGACAGCACAGACCTTGCCGGCAATTATGTCTAATGATCCAAAGCAACGCCCAACCATCGGCGTATGGCAGACTGCTTTGAACTACATGGTTCCAATGATTTTGAGTATTGTTCTTAATATGGTATTGCTTCCAAAATTTGGAGGAACCTATAATCAGGAATTCCTTTCAGCAGCTGTTAAGCTGATAGTACTAATTGCGGCAGTAGGTATTGCGCTTGTGTGTATCGGTATTTCTGAGTATGACAAGCCAGAGTACTATCATGGAATCAAAAAAGAAGAGCCGTTGAAAATGAAAGATATGGTAGCCGTATTAAGAGGTAACAAGCCATTACAGGCATATATTGCTGCAGCGGCATCAGATAAAATTGCTCAGCAGACAGCAGCACAGGCTGTTATAACTACGATGCTTTGTGGAATTTTAATTGGTAATATGGGAATGGCAACGATGCTTTCTGTAGTTAGTATGCTGCCATCCATCGTATTCGCTATTTTTGGAGCAAGATATGCAGGAAAACATGGCAGCAAGAATGCTATTGTTACCTGGACAAAAGTAAGTATGGTAATTGCAGTTGTGATGCTTGTCTTCTTTATTGTAATCGATCCAAGTACCATTGCAAACTTTGGCATTACAATGATTTTGTATGTAGTATTCACATTAGCATTAAATGGTGCAAAAATGTGTGTTACCACTGCTAATGCTTCCTTTATGGCAGATATTATTGACTATGAGCTAGACCGTAGTGGAAGATATGTTCCGGCTGTTGTTACCGGTACCTACAGCTTTATCGATAAATTGATTTCTTCTGTTTCAGCATTGATTGCTACCGGTGCAGTTGCTTTGATTGGATACACAAGCACCATGCCACAGCCGGGAGAACCAGCAACCACACCAATCTTTGTTGTAACTATGGCAGTATACTTCGGTCTTCCATTAGTAGGCTGGATTATTACCTTGATTGCAATGAAGACTTGCAAACTTGATAAGGCTGAGATGGTAGAGGTTCAAAAGAGAATCGTTGCCAAAAAGGAAGAGCTTAAGAAGAACGCATAAGATGTTTTTGATAGAAATATAGGAGTATGTAGCTTATTATGAGAACAGAAGTATTATTTCATGAGGATTACACATTTCAGAAGGAAGGAGTCACAGAAAAGGTGACCCTTCCTCATACCTGGAATGCAATAGATGGACAAAGTGCTTCCGATTATTATCGTGGAACCTGTACCTATACAAAACATTTTTCAAAACCAGAGTTAGAAAGTGATGAGCTCTTATATCTTGAGATAAATGGAGCCAATTCATCATCGAAAGTAAGCTTAAACGGAAAAGAGATTGCCAAGCATGACGGTGGATATTCCACTTATCGTGTAAATCTTACAGAGGAAATACAAAAGGAAAATACATTAGAGATTCATGTGGACAATACACCAAATAGTTATGTATATCCGCAGAAGGCAGACTTTACCTTTTATGGTGGATTATACAGAGATGTTAAGTTAATCACAGTGTCAGAGAACCATTTTGACCTTGATTACTTTGGCGGAAAAGGATTCTATGTAACTCCAGAAATCAAGGAGGATAGAGCGGAGATTCGATTTGATGCCTATATATCAGGAAAAGCAGATCAGGTTGTGGTTTCTGTTGAGGGGGTTGGACAGGTTGCTCTTGAGCCTTCCCAGTTAAGTCAGCAGTCTTTATATGATGAGTCAGCTTCCGAATTGGTTCAATATTTTACAGGAACTATGATTATAGAAAATCCACACCTTTGGGATGGTTTAGAGGATCCATTCCTTTACGATGCAAGAGCAAGCTTATTCCTTGCAGATGAAGAAGTGGATCAGGTATCTAGTAAGTTCGGATGTCGTACTTACCATTTTGATCCGGAAAAAGGATTTTTCTTAAACGGTAGAAGCTATCCTCTACGCGGTGTTTCTAGACACCAGGATCGACTTGGAGTAGGAAATGCTCTTACTAAAGAAATGCACAGAGAGGATATGGATTTGATCCTTTCAGTAGGTGCGAATTCGATTCGACTTGCCCATTATCAGCATGATCAGTACTTCTATGATTTGTGTGACGAAAAAGGAATTGTAGCCTGGGCTGAGATTCCATATATTACTGTTCATATGGATGGGGGAAGAGAAAATACGATCTCTCAGATGAAGGAGCTCATTTTACAGAACTACAACCATGCATCGATTATCTGTTGGGCCATTTCCAATGAGATTTCGTTACAGGGAGTGACGGAGGCCTTACTGGAGAATCATAGAGTATTGAATGATTTGATTCATCGTATGGACAAGAGCCGTGTGTCAGCTATGGCAAACCTGTTTATGTTAGAAACAGACAGCCCGTTGGTGAAATTACCGGACATCCGCGGATACAATCTATATTATGGTTGGTATGTTGGAGAAATGGAAGATAATGATGCTTTCTTTGACAAGTTCCACAAGGAACATCCGGATACTGTTATCGGATTAACTGAATATGGGGCTGATTCTGTCATTCGCTTACAGTCTCCAAAACCAGAAAAAGGAGACTACACAGAAAGCTATATGGCAGTTTATCATGAGCACATGCTTCAGATGATCTCTGAGAGACCATATCTTTGGGGAACTTACGTATGGAATATGTTTGAGTTCGCTGCAGCAGGGCGTGATGAGGCAGGAGACCCAGGAAAGAACCATAAGGGCTTAATCACTTTTGATCGCAAACAGAAAAAGGATGCTTTTTTCATCTACAAGGCTTGGTGGAGTGATGAGCCTTTTGTTCACCTCTGTGGAAGCAGATACGTAGATCGTATTGAATCTGAAACTGAGATTAAGGTTTATTCCAACCAGAAGAGAATTTCCTTGTATGTAGATGGCGTGTTCGTAGGAGAAGAGCAGGGAGAGCATATCTTTAAATTCCAGGTTCCAATCAGTGGAGAACATCAGATTAAGGCTGTTTGTCCAGATAGGCAGGATCTTGTTGATGAGATGATTATTCGCAAGGTAGAGGAGCCAAATCCATCTTACTTTATGGATGCCGCAAAGGTTCGCAACTGGTTTGATGAGCCAGAAGAAGAGGAAATGGATGACAATTTTCTTTCCTTGAACTCTACCATGGCAGAGATTCAGTCGACACCAGAAGGCGCTGCACTTCTTGACCAGATGATGAAGCAGATGCAAAATAATACCGCCGGAGGAATGGGGAAGGATGTGGAAATTCCACCTTCTATGATGGCAATGATTGCAAGACAGCCATTGAAAAAGCTCCTTTCACAGGGCGGGATAGACGCAGAAGGAGAGCAGGCTAGGATGCTTGCAGCGGCATTGGCGAGAATTCCAAAGAAAAAATAAAATGTAATTCGAAAAGCAGATATCCTACATATAGTATATGTAGGAATTTGCTTTATAAGAGAGGATAAAAGATGAGCAGATTTCCAGAAGGATTTATGGTAGGAGCTGCAACAGCAGCACATCAGGTAGAAGGAAATAATATTCACAGTGATTATTGGGCAATGGAGCATATGAAACACACCAGCTTTAATGAGCCATCTATGGATGCTGTGGATCATTACAATCGATATGAAGAGGACATTCATCTTATGGCAGAGGCCGGACTTAATACCTATCGCTTTTCTATTGAGTGGGCCAGAATTGAGCCTGAAGAAGGAAAATTCGATCAGTCTGAAATAGAGCATTATAGAGATGTCTTGAAGTGCTGTAGAGACAATGGGATTGAACCGGTTGTTACTATGATGCACTTTACTTCACCAGTATGGGTGATTCGAAATGGTGGATGGGAAAACCAGTCTACTGTGGATGCGTTTGCCCGTTATTGCAAATACGTGGTAAGTCAGCTTGGAGATTTGATGAAGTATGTGGTTACCATCAACGAAGCCAATATGGGACTTCAGGTAGCGGCCATTGCAGAGCGCTACAAGAGGCAGATGATGGAAAAAATGAAGGATAAGAAGAATAAGCAGAAGCAGGATGACAACATGGAGGGCACGGCTCAGGTAGGCATGAACTTTAATACCATGATGAAGAATATGTTCTGGCAGGGCTTTGAGAACAAGAAAATTTTCAAAACCAGAAAGCCACAGAACTTTGTCAGCGCTAGAACTCCAGAGGGGGATATTCTTGTTATGAGGGCGCATCAGGCAGCAAGAACTGCTATGAAAGAAACCTGTCCTCATTTACTGATTGGCTTATCTTTATCTCTTCATGATATTCAGGCAGTAAATGGTGGTGAGGAAAGAGCTGCAAAAGAGTGGGAAGAAGAATTTACTCATTATCTGCCATACATAAAAGAGGACGATTTCTTTGGGCTTCAGAACTATACGAGAAGCATCATCGGACCAGATGGTATTCAGCCGGTTCCACAGGGGGCAGAGACCACCCAGATGGATTATGAGTTTTATCCGCAGGCTTTGGAGCATGTAATCCGAAGAGCAAATGAGGAGTTTAAATCCGCAGGAAAAGAGATGCCTATTCTCATTTCGGAAAACGGTATTGCTACCTCCGATGATACAAGAAGAATTGCCTTTATTGATGAGGCTACAAAGGGTGTGGCAGCCTGCATCGCAGATGGTATTCCTGTGATCGGATATTGTCATTGGTCCCTTATGGACAATTTCGAATGGCAGAAGGGATTCTCTATGACTTTTGGTTTGATTGCAGTAGTTCGAGATACTATGAAACGTATTCCCAAAGAGAGTCTTTCCTTCTTGGGTAATTTGTAAAATTTACAAACATATATGGAGATAAAAAACATGAAATACTATTGTAATCCGGTAAATATCAATTATCGCTATCAGTTTAATGCGGATCAGAGACAAAATAGAATTGCTATTTGCAGAGAGGCAGCAGACCCATCTATGATTTGCTTCAAGGGAAGATATTATATTTTTGCATCCATGACTCTTGGGGTGTGGGTGTCAGATGATTTGGTAAAATGGGAAAACCATAAATTGCCAGCAGAACTTCCACTATATGATTATGCGCCAGATGTAAGAGTGATGGGAGAATATGTGTATTTCTGCGCCTCAAAAAGGGGAGAGAATTGCGACAGATATCGGACAAAGGACATTTTAAATGGACCATATGAAAAAATCCAAGGGTCTTTTGATTACTGGGATCCTAACCTCTTTGTGGATGATGATGGACGTGTATATTTTTACTGGGGATGTTCCAACGAGACACCAGTATGGGGAGTGGAACTGAATCCAGATACCATGGAAGCAATTGGGGAGAAAAAGGAGCTTCTTTTTGGACATCCAGAGAAATATGGATTTGAAAGAATTGGAGAAGACAATTCCAAGCTACCAAAAACTGAAGAAGAAATTGAAGCAGCATTTCAGAACTATTTAAGTACACAGTCTATTCCGGTAGAACAGATTCCAACTCAGTATCTTCCTCTTATCAAGGGCATGTTTACGGACAAGCCATATATCGAAGGAGCCTGGATGGATAAGCATGAGGGAAAATATTACCTTCAGTATGCCTTTGCAGGAACTCAGTACAATACCTATGGGGATGGAGTCTATGTTTCGGATTCCCCTTTAGGACCATTTACTTTGGCGAAAAACAATCCATATTCCTATCACCCAGGTGGATTCATGCCGGGTGCAGGCCATGGATCTACTATGGAGGATAAGCAGGGAAATCTTTGGCATGCAGCAACTATGCGAATCAGTGTAAACCATGACTTTGAACGGCGAGTTGGAATCTGGAAGGCGGAATATGATAAGGATGGAGAGTTATGCTGTAACCAGCGTTACGGGGACTGGCCAGTAGCTGTTTCCACGGAGAAGGATCCTGACATCTGGGCAAATCCAGAATGGATGCTCCTTTCTTATGGAAAAGAGACAAAAGCTTCTTCATTTGTGGAAGGAAAAGGCCCGGAGCTTATCTGTAATGAGAATGTGCAGAATTGGTGGCAGGCAGCAAGCAACAGCCCAGATGAGTGGATAATGATGGATCTTGGAAAAGAGATGGATGTCCGAGGAATTCAGATTAATTTTGCGGATGATAAGATCGAGATACCGGTTCCAGGAGAAATCAGAGGAACGACTCAGGCAAGATATATTGAGGAAGCGGAGTTGACCACACAGTATCTTTTAGAAGGTTCTTTGGATGGAGAAAATTTCGTTGTACTAGAGGATAAGACAAAGGCAGGCTCTGATTACAGTCACGATTTCTTAGTATGGGAAGATGGCCGTTCGCTTCGTTTTCTTCGTATATCACAGATGAAGGTTCCATACAAGCAGAATCCATGTGTCAGTGGACTCCGTGTATTTGGAAAATGCCAAGGAGAGCTTCCGGCCCAGGTAGATTATCAGGTGGAAAGAAGGTCTGGAATCGATATGGAAGTGAAGCTTCAAAAGAATGCTTCAGAAGCTTCTGTAGTTGGATACAATATCCTTTGGGGACATGAGGAGGATAAGCTTTATCACAGCTATCTTACTTATGAAGAGGAAAAATGTATTGGGGCTTTGGTGGAAGGTCAGTCTTACTATGTTCGTGTGGACACCTTTAATGAGTGCGGAATTACAGAGGGTAAAGTGCAGTTTGTAAAGTAGTAAAAAAGGAGCAAGGTCATGGCAATCAAGGCAGTACAGCAGATTATGCTTGGAACAGTAACTGGAAGTGAAGAAAGGACAAAGGATACCCTAAGAAAAATAAAAGAAGCGGGATACGATGGAATTGAATTAAACAGCTTCATGGTAAATCCTACACCGTTTATGGTTCGTATGCTTACAAAGGCAGCAGGAATGCCAACCGGGAAAGGAGGCAACCTTGACTGGAGCCGCCTCACAAAGGAGGCAGAGCTTAAGGTGGTGAGTCTTCACAAGGACCTGGGCAGTATACAGCGGGATGTAAAAGCGGCTGTGGAGGAGGCCAGGAGGTTTGATACCTCCAATATGGTTATTACAGGTATGTATCGCTTTGATTATCGCGATAAATCCAAGGTGGATGAGCTCTGCCAGCAGCTCAATGAAGCAGGACGTTTGTTAAAGGAAGAGGGCATTAAGCTCCTTTATCACAATCACAATTATGAGTTTCAGAAGGTGGATGAAAAACAGACCGCTTATGACTATATCATTGAAAATACAGACCCTGAGGTTTTGAATTTTGAACTGGATTCCTACTGGCCAACAGAGGCTGGGATATGCGCTCTTGATTTGATGAAAAAGCTGGGTACTCGTATGAAGCTGTATCATATCAACGACAGAGGAACGAAACTTCAAAAGCCGATGATGACACCGATTCTGAAATCAGACAGCTGTGAGCTTGGATATGGAAACATGGACCTGGAAGCGTTATGTCAACAGGCTTTATCGGTAGAGGTAGAGTCTATTGTATTGGAAAGTCACAAGAATTGGATCGATAATTCTCCCATTAGATCCTTACAGGTATCTGCGGAGTTTTTGAATAAGCATGTGAAATCATAACAGGATGATGACAGGACTAAGTGTAACAACAAAAGGAGCAAAGTTATGCGTGCAATCAATATGAAAACGGAGCACATGAAAAATCCCCTGGGAATCGATGTGGTAAAGCCCTACTTGACTTGGAATTGCAAGGACGGATTGACTCAGAGTGCATATGAAATACAGGTGCTGGAAAATGGCAGGGAAGTGTGGAACAGTGGAAAAGTGATTTCCAGAGACATGCATATGGAATACCAGGGTATGTTAAAGAGTCGCCAGAGATATAGCTGGAAGCTTCGCCTTTGGGATGAAAACAACCAGGCAGGAGATTGGAGCCAGGAAGCTTTTTTTGAAACTGGTATCTTGGATCAGACAGAATGGAAGGCTCATTGGATTAATCCGGAGCTTACCTGTGATCCAGAAGTTCATAAGCCGGCCAGCTATCTGAAAAGCTCTTTCGTTTTAGATTCTGATACATTTGAAAAAGCAAAAGTTCAGAAATCTGCAAGACTTTACATAACAGCCCATGGATTATATGAGGCCTGGATTAATGGAAAAAGAGTAGGAGATTTTGTTCTGGCGCCAGGAAGCTACAGCTATGACAAGAGACTTGGCTATCAGAGCTATGATGTTACAGAGCTTCTGACACAAGGAGAAAACCAGGTTGAGGTGATTCTTGGAGATGGCTGGTATCGTAGTGTTTCTGGTGTAGATGGCGACAGAAATCTATACGGAACAGATCAGGCACTTCTTTTCCAGTTAGAGGTAGATGGAGAAGTAATCTGTGTATCAGATGAAAAATGGCAAGCTTCTCAGAATGGACCAATTCGTGAAAATGATATGCAGCAGGGAGAAATTGTGGATGCAAGGCTCTCTGATGTTGGAGGTTATCATGAAGTGAAGGTGGAAGAATTCTCTTTCGACAATCTGCTCTGTTCAAACAGTGTACCTGTATGTGAGATGGAACGTTTGGAAGGGAAACTGCTTGTTACACCAAATGGAGAAACCGTCATTGATTTTGGTCAGAACATGGCAGGTTACATTGAGTTTACCTTGGAAGCCAAAGAGGGAGATACTATTGAGCTTACCCATGGAGAGACTTTAGATGAAAATGGCAACTTCACCCAGGAGAACTTCCAGGACCGTAATCGTCATAAGGAAGGTGGAACCAGGCAGAGGGTTCACTATATCTGTGTAGAAGGCAGGAATCACTATAAAACCAAGTTTTCTATCTGGGGCTTCCGCTATGCAAAAGTAGATACCAACATTGATTTAAGCAATGCAGTCTTTACTGCTATTGCAGTCTATTCCAAGATGGATCAGCTTACAGAATTTACCTGTGGCAATGACATGGTAAATAAACTGGTGCAAAACAGTATCTGGAGTCAAAAATCCAACTTCTGCGATGTTCCAACGGATTGTCCTACCAGAGAGCGTGCAGCATGGACGGGGGATATGGGGGTTTTTGCCCATACAGGAATCTATCTGATGGATGCTTATACGGTTATTCGTAAGTGGTTGGCAGAATGCCGCCTTGCCCAGCATGAGGATGGAAGGGTAGCAAATATTGCCCCGAGAAACAATCAGCCTAGTTTTTTCTCAGGCTTACTTGCGGGTTCCGTAGGCTGGGGAGATGCATGTATCATCGTTCCTTATGAACTCTATCAGAGAACCGGGGATGTCAGAATCCTGGAAGAGAACTATGATATGATGAAAAAATGGTACACATTTCTGGAAGACCGCGCTAAGAAGGCACCAATGAATCCAATTAAGAGATTTAAGAGAAATCCATACCGTAGATATACCATTGAGACTGGAATTGATTATGGAGAGTGGTGCGAACCTGATGTGGAAAGCACCTCGGCTATGAGAACTCCCCAGGGGAAAGTTGCTACAGCATTTTTTGCCCGTTCCGGACAAATGATGACAGAAATTGCAACCATCCTTGGAAAGAAGGAGGATGCTATGCACTATCAGGATGTGGCCCAAAAAGCAAAACAAGCCTGGAGATGGATGGCAACAGAAAATGGAAAGATATGTTCCGACAGACAGGCAGATTATGTGCGGGCGTTGGCATTTGAACTTTTAGAGGGTGAGGAGGCTAAGCAGGCGGCAGCGGATTTGAACGAACTTGTCAGAGCGTGTGATTATCACTTGAACACAGGTTTTTTATCTACACCGAATTTGACACGGGTATTGTGTGATTACGGGTATGAGGATACCGCATATAAGCTTTTGCTACAGGATACAAGACCAAGCTGGCTCTATGAGGTGAAGCAAGGAGCCACCACTGTTTGGGAAACCTGGGATGGCATCAATGAAAATGGGGAAGTTAAGGACTCATTAAATCATTACTCTT
>JALEPP010000010.1 GCA_022767075.1 Agathobacter sp.
GAAACTTACTTTCGCCCTTTTCCTCACGGTCCATGGTGAATAATCCCTTGACCGCCAGACCAATTACGAAAATTCCAAGAAGCATATAAAGAATCTGCTCTTTTCCGACGAATAGCCCCTTAATAAAGACACCACCCAATATACCTACCGTCATGATAGCAACAATCTTTATCAGCTCTTTCCAGTTTACGCTCTTTCTGTTCCCTATGAAGACATATATTCCGGAAAAGATTGCAAGGACATTTAATATCGGTTTCGCAACCTCATACCCTACCAGCTTGATGCCAAACGGCATGGCCAGTATTGTTCCTGCGAACCCTGTAATTCCGTGAATTATGTTCGCCAAAAAAATTACGATGTAAAATAAGATTTCCTGTAACATCCTTTTACCTATCTTGTACGTTTGTCAATTATCTCGCATGCTCTGTCTTGTCAGATTATTTGATTCTAAAGAAAACCCTTTCCCCAATACTTGAAGTTTCATTAGAATTTTAACTCCTTGTTTTCCCCAATCAGACCTGGGAATGCGCCCTGCTTAATGAGTGGTTCTCTCTCAGGGTGAGCAATTACCCATTTGTTTCTCTGTAACAACAGTTGTTCCTCACCGGTAGGATTCTCCGGCTTTTTGTCCAAAGGAGTGTTGGTTCCCCTTGGCAGGACAACCACTCCCTTAAAGCCCTCGTCACATACCTTGCAAGGAGATAAGTGAAGTGTCGTCTGGAACATCTCAATTGCAGTTCCCTTTGGTACAAAGAATACCTGTGCATCTTCCACCGCATAGGTGTTGTCTTCTCTGATTAACCAGGTATGTCCTAATACCAGCATAAAATCGGTAACTGCGATATTAATTTCACTTCCCTTGTGATATTCAAATCCGTTATAGGTGGAGTTCCTTCCGTTGCAATAGCCAACCTGGATTGGCATTCCCCCGTAGAAGAAATCGCTAAGCTTCTCCACTACCGGGATATTCTCCATCTCTTCTACAGAAGCCACATACACATTTCCGGATTCCGGAATCTCTGTCTTATCCTCCATATAAGAGACTATCTGGTCAAAATCATATCCGGTAACAATATTGCCGTAGGTTTTGAACTCCTGGTCAAAAACAGACAAAATTTTTACATCATTGACTTTATTTAAATGCTCTAACATATACCTTCTCCAGCTATCCTTATTTGCCGCGAACCACCTTGATGGTTGCACGGAAATCTTCTTTTGCCATTCCATTCTCTAATGCCTTGTCGTATACACGTTTTGCATTCTCCTCACCAGGCATGTTCACTCCACATTCTTTTGCAAGATTGCAGCAGATGTTCACATCCTTTGCCATGTTCTCAATAGAGAACGCGGTGGTGTAATCCTCCGCTTCAAGCTTGGCAGCCTGACCATCTAAATAGAAGTTCTGTCCTCCGCCATAGGAAATAGCCTGTGCAAAGGTTGGAATTGAAATTCCATTTGCCTGAGCAAGGGTAAGTGTTTCGTTGACACCATTTTGAATCTGAGATACCAATGCATTGTGACAAATCTTCATTACAAGTCCTTTTCCATTGTCACCCATACGAATTACATTTTCTCCCATATAAAGGAGAATTGGTCTCATTGCTTCATAGGTCTTCTCATCTCCACCTACGTAGATGCCAAGGGTTCCTGCAATTGCAGCCGGCTTACTCTTAACGACTGGAGCGTCGATAAACTGAGCACCTGTTTTTTTCACCAGCTCAGAAATTTCTACTGATACGCTAGGATCAATAGTACTCATATCGATACAGGTCTTTGTCTCATCTAAAAGATCTAAAATACCAGTGTATACTGCTTTTGAATGCTCTGACTTTGGAACCATCGATACGATGACATCTGATTTCTCAGCAAGCTCTCTCGAATCCTTACAAGCCACTGCTCCCTTCGACTCAAGAAGCTTTACCTTCTCCTCCACAAAGTCAAAAGCGTATACGGTATCATCATGCTTTTTAACAATATTCTCGCACATGGATTCGCCCATGATTCCGAGTCCGATAAATCCGATTTTCATTTTGTTATCCTCTCATCTAAATTATCTTAATCTAAAACTACTTAATCTGTTACGGTGTTGTCCCATGCCTCGCAGAAGGTGGTAAGCCCCTGTGTGGTATATGCATGCTTCATCATATCCTGATATACAGCAAGACCTGTTGTAACGATGTCAGCTCCTGCCACTGCACAATCTGCAATTTGCTTTGGAGTTCTGATTGCTGCACAGATAATCTCTGTCTTTCCGTAGAATCCATAATTCTTGTAGATATCTACGATGTCCTTGATGTACTGCTTGCAATCCTCTCCGTTTGCTTCCTTCCATCCGATGAATGGAGATACGAAAAGAGAACCGTTCTTTGCCGGTAAGATTGCTCCTGATGGAGAGAAAATCAAGGTCACATTGGTTCTGATTCCCTCTTTCTCAAGAATTCTTGCTGCTGCGATACCAGGCTCGATTGCTGGAATCTTGATTACAAAATTAGGGCTGATTGCAGCTACCTTTCTGGCCATCTCAACCATTTCCTGTGTATCATTCAGGTGTGGATTAATCTCAACGGAAACCGGGAACTTATCTACTCCTTCAAGTCCCTCTTCTTTAATCCAGTTCGCAATATCTGTGATTGCAGTCATGAACGGTTTTCCACTTAACATAATGTGTCTTGGATTCGTGGTAACACCATCAATACCAAATGTCTCGTACGCGAATTTAATCTCGTCTAATTTTGCGCTGTCTAAAAAGAATTTCATTATTTTACCCTCTCCCTTTCGTTTAATTAAATCTCTTAATCAATTGGCTAAAAGAAAAATGGCATTGTTAAATCAGTCCTTTTTGTTTAATTCAACAATACCATTTCGTTTGCAAATTGATTTTATGTCTCTTTTGACCCAAAGTCAATCCGTTTTCGTTATTATATTATCATTTTACCATTTTGCTTAAATCTCTTAAATAATTTTATACAAAACTCACAAGTACCAATTTCCTAGTCCATATTCATTGCTTTATGGTAAAGTGCAATGATGTCTTTTACATTGGTCTGTCTTGGGTTGGAAATTCCAAATGGTCTTTTTCATACTGCTGCATCATTTATATCCTCCTTACAGAAGCTCCCAAAATTCTATTGCCTCTTTTATCCAACCTTCTGCTGCGGTTCCAATTCCAAGACCCACTCCATGATCTACGCCCGGAAAAATGCGACATTTGTGTTTGATATGCATCTCTTCCAACGCCTTTCTCATGCGTAGCGTATTCTCCATTGGCACCGTGTCATCTGCATCTCCACACCAGATAAAGGTTGGAGGATAGTTTGCGTCCACGTTGGTATACACACTCCTTTTTAACTCAACCTCTCTCGATGCCTCTTTGCCTATTAAGTTATCTCTTGTTCCCATATGGGTGATTTCTTTTTCCAGAGAGGTAACCGGGTATGTCAATATCAGCGCCCCGGGCTTTGGCAATCTATAGTGAGAATATCCCATCTCACCGGTTCCAAAGGTTCCAACCAGATGGCCTCCTGCAGAAGCTCCCCATACAGAATAATTCGTCATATCCAGATGATATTCTTCACTTTTCTCGTGAATCTCTTTTACCGCTCTAGCCAGATCATCCTGAGGGTTTGGAAATTTTGCTTTTCCTCTTACCCGGTAATAAACAATCAGTGCAGAGATTCCCATATCATTCAACGCCCTTGCAAAGGGAACCCCCTCCACAAAGCTACACACACAGGAGTAGCCTCCTCCCGGACAGATTATGGCACATCTGTGCTTTTTCCCGTCCCGAATGACAAAGCGATCATCAATGGCATAGCGATTTCTACGATAAATGTCTTTTAGAGACTGTTTGCTATCAATATTGGGGTTCTTTTTCTTCATTTTGCGATCCATCCTCTTTGTACTAGATACTCTGCAAAAGGGATAGCAAAGCTATCCCTTTCTGCTTCCTAATTCTATTTTACTGATTTGTTTTTCTTGTCGCAACCTCTTCCTTTATTGATGGGAGCTTTTCTTCCGGCTCCTACTTTTCCATCGAATCCCTCTTATAGGCAATAGCTTCCTGCCCCAAGCACAGTTTTTCTTCCATCCGGCAGAATCACCTCTGCTTGTGTGTTGGCCGGAATCACTATTTCATAAACCACCTTATCTCCTTCATACTTCCATCCACTGGTAATCGCTCCTATCGGCGACTGATAAGTGGCCTTGGCATACCCCAAAGCTTTGCCTGGATGAGGACAGATGGTAATCTTATCCTCCTGCACCTGAATTCCACAGACTCCATCCATAAGCCATCCACAGATTGCCCCATAGGAATAATGATTGAGAGACTCTCTTACTTCTCCCTTCTCATTGATGCCATCCCAGGTCTCCCAGATAGTGGTTGCTCCCTGTTTTACTTCGTAGAGCCAGCTTGGTCTGGTATCCTGAAGTAAGAGCTTGTACGCAGTATCCTCATAGCCATAATCACAGAGCACACGAGTCAGATTTGGTGTAGACAAGAATCCGGTATTCAGGTGATAGTCACATTTTTTTACCAATTTATCCAAATCCGCCGCAGCCCGCTTTGCATCCTCTCCATCCAAAAGTTCAAAGGCTAATGCTCTAACATAATCCGCCTGACGATCGGAATTGATCGTCCCATCCTCTGTAGCAGTAAATCGCCATGCCTTTTTTGACATTTCTGCAATCCTTCTGTATGTGGCCGCATCCTCTTCATGTCCCAAAATAGAAGCAATCTCTGCCAGCATTTGTCCGGAACGGGCAAAAAATGCTGTAGCAACTTTCCCCTGGGGAGTTCTCATAG
>JALEPP010000035.1 GCA_022767075.1 Agathobacter sp.
TTTAAGCGAACATCAACACCGTTTATCAAAACGGAACGTCGATATTTTGGACAAAAGACCACATGATACTTGCAAGAATAAACCACATTGTTATTTGATTTATATTCCATATAAATATTATATACCATGAAGCTATCTAACGCAATTAGAAATTAGATAGCCTTAACTAATCTAATAAAAATAGAAGCCTTATAGCCCCATTGCTGAAGCAAGGGGGCTTTACGGCGACATTTGGTAAAAATGGTTTCAGAATCGTCTGTAACTTGAAAAAATCCCAGTAACGTACTATATTATAAGTCAATTAGATAGAAAAGTGTAGTATAGGGAGAGAAAAAGTGACCCAGGATGAAAAATACATGAAGGAAGCCATCAAACAGGCAAAAAAGGCGTACGCGCTGGAGGAGGTACCCATCGGTTGTGTCATTGTGCAAAACGATAAAATCATTGCAAGAGGATATAACCGAAGAAACACGGACAAGAACGCCCTATCCCATGCGGAAATCAGTGCCATTAAAAGGGCCAGCAAGAAAACGGGAGATTGGCGTCTGGAGGATTGCACCTTGTATGTTACGCTAGAACCTTGTCAGATGTGCGCAGGTGCCATTGTACAGAGTCGGATGGGGCGTGTGGTAATTGGTGCCATGAACCCGAAGGCCGGCTGTGCCGGGTCCATTCTGGACCTGCTCCATGTGGATCGCTTTAATCATCAGGTGGACACCACCTATGGAATTCTGGAGCAGGACTGTGCGGACATGCTTACAGATTTTTTTCGAGATCTCAGGGAGCGAAAGAAACTGGAAAAGTCAGGGAATACGGAAAAAGAAGGGCTTTCCCTTGACAAGTAGAGAGCCCATGTTTTATACTAAAATCTCCGAGCAGCCGGGGTGTTAGCGGTACCTTGCACCAACAATCCGCTTTAGTTGGGGTGATGTCTCGTAGAGGATTATTCGGTGGTGAAGCCGCCCTTCATAAGTGATGTTGACGTCTGGGTCCTGCGCAACGGAAATCCGTGACCCGGGTCAGGGTAGGAATACAGCAGCCCTAAGCGGAACCTTTCGTGTGCCGCAGGGTCGCCTGGGCTGAGTTAACTGTGAAGGTAGCGTTCGTTGCTGAGATTCGAAGCGAGACGCTCGGATTTTTAACGTATAAAAGCCCTGCGTATCCCTATGAAAATAGCAAGTTCACTTGCATATTTTCATAGGGATACGCAGGGCCTAACGAAAAGCGAAAATCGTAGTTGCGAAAGCAACGGAGAAGCAGCGAAGCTGCGGATTTGAGCTTTTCTATTATATTTATATGAAATGGGGAGGATTTTACATGTATCATGAGGAAGGGCCTATTTGGGTCAAGATTAAAAATATAGCCCAGAGAATCTGCGATGGGTTGGAACTGGCAATTGCGGTCATTGTCCTGTTTGGAGTCCTGCTGGCAATTCTGATGTATTTTCCGGAGATTACGGCAATACTAAAGGTAGGCGCATTGCCGGAGAATTTCTTAGGCTTTCTGGAAGGAATCTTTAGCATTGTAGTGGGGATAGAGTTCCTTAAGATGCTCTGCAAACCAAACTCTGACAACGTAATAGAGGTGTTGGTTTTCGTAATTGCGAGACATATGATTATCGGGTCTAATTCCGCCCTGGACAACCTTTTATCTATTGTTGGCGTGGCGATTTTGTTTCTGATAAGAAGCTACTTCCACGATAAAAAGAGAGCCCGCATTGAGAAGGAGAATGAAGCTGAGGAGGCGGAAGAACGCCAGAAGATGTAGAGGCTATGAAAGATTCGGGAAAGGAGAAGCATTTATGAAGATATCGACAAAGGGCAGATATGCACTTCGCTTAATGCTTGATTTGGCAACCTATGCAAAGGAGCGTCCGGTAAGCTTAAAGGATGTTGCAAATAGACAGGATATTTCGGAGAAATATCTGGAGCAGATTATGTCTACTCTGAATAAGGCTGGATATGTGAGAAGTATTCGAGGGGCACAGGGAGGATACCTTCTTACTAAGCTTCCGGAGGAATATACGGTTGGAATGATTCTGCGATTGACAGAGGGAAGCCTTGCGCCGGTAGCTTGCGTGGAGGACGAAGGTGCTTCCTGCGAAATGGCATCAAGCTGTGTAACCTCCATTGTATACAAGAAAATCAATGAGGCTGTCAATGGCGTGGTAGACGGAATCACCCTGCAGGATTTATTAGACTGGCAGGATCAGGGAACCGGACAATATGTAATTTAATCAGGATTAAATCCTACCTTGACAATAGGGATTAAAGAGGTATAATTGTTATTGCCTAGTGAAATGCTAGGGATTAATAATGATACCTCTTTTTTTGTGGTCTTTTCGGAAATGGATGAGAGGAGAGCTTCAAGAAAAGGGTGTGAGGAATCGAGGTTAAAATGAAAGAGGTAATCTATTTAGATAATGCGGCAACGACTCAGGTGTTGCCGGAGGTATTACAGGAAATGCTGCCATATTTTACCGAGACTTTTGGAAATCCGTCTGCGGTCTATACCTTTGCATCCGGTGCAAAAGGGGCTGTAGATAAAGCGAGAGAACAGGTGGCAAAGCTTATTGGAGCGAAAACAGAGGAAATCTATTTTACCGCGGGAGGAAGTGAGTCGGATAACTGGGCTCTAAAGGCCACCGCGGAAGCGTACAAGGAGAAGGGCCGTCATATTATCACCACCGCCATTGAGCATCATGCCATTTTGCATACCTGTCAGTGGTTGGAGCAGCAGGGGTTTGAAGTGACCTATCTGCCGGTAGATGAAAAAGGAGTGGTGTCTCCTCAGGAGATAGAAAAAGCCATTCGTCCCGATACCATACTGATTTCGGTTATGGCCGCCAATAATGAAATTGGAACCATTGAGCCCCTAAAAGAGATTGGCGTCATAGCAAAAGAGCACGGGATATTGTTTCACACGGATGCGGTACAAGCCTTCGGCCACATTCCACTGGATGTGGAGGCGTTGAATATTGATATGCTCAGTGCAAGCGGTCATAAGATACATGGACCAAAGGGAGTGGGAATTCTCTATATCAGAAAAGGTGTAAAGATTCGTTCCTTTGTACACGGAGGTGCACAGGAGAGAAAACGCAGAGCGGGAACCCATAATGTCCCGGGTATTGTGGGTATGGGTAAGGCTGCTGAGCTGGCAGGAACCCATATGCAGGAGAATAACGAAAAAATTGTTGCATTGCGCAATCACCTAATCGACCGTGTTTTGAAAGAGATACCGTATACCAGACTGAATGGGCACGAGATCAATCGTCTTCCAAACAATGCCAACTTCTGCTTTCGTTTTATCGAGGGAGAATCCATGCTGATTCTTTTGGATCAAAAGGGGATCTGCGGAAGCAGTGGCTCCGCATGTACCTCCGGCTCCCTGGATCCCTCTCATGTACTTCTGGCAATTGGACTGCCCCATGAAATCGCACATGGATCTCTGAGGCTGACCCTGTCGGAGAAAAATACGCTGGAGGAAATTGATTATACGGTAGATCAGCTTAAGGCAATTATTGAGAGATTGCGTGGAATGTCCCCGCTTTATGAGGACTTTATCAAGAAACAGGAGAGGGAATAGCGTGCTGGATGGGAAAGCGTTATCCGGAAACAGAAGGACAAGGTAGAAAGGAAAAAAGTTATGTATAGCGAAAAAGTAATGGACCATTTTAACAACCCAAGAAATGTGGGAGAAATAGAAAACCCAAGTGGGGTAGGCACTGTGGGAAATGCCAAATGCGGAGACATCATGCGTATGTATCTGAACATTGATGAGAATCAGGTGATTCAGGAAGCAAAGTTTAAAACCTTTGGGTGCGGCGCGGCGGTGGCTACCAGCAGCATGGCCACGGAGCTTGTAACCGGCAAGACAGTAAAGGAAGCCATGGAGGTTACCAACAAGGCTGTTATGGAGGCGTTGGATGGATTGCCACCGGTGAAGGTGCACTGTTCTCTCTTGGCAGAGGAAGCCATACACGCGGCCCTTTGGGATTACTCCCAGAAGGAGCATGTGGAGATTGAAGGCTTGGAACCACCGGTCAGCGATATCTCCGAAAAGGAAGAGGAAGAAGAGTATTAAAAAAAGAGTAAAAAAAGTATTGACTTCTTCTTTCGGTTTGGGTATATTAAGTACAACAATAAAACCTAGTAATTCAGTAGGAAAATAGGGAAATAAAAAGAAGCCCCAAAGAGGGAAAGGAGAAATCATATGAGCAACATTTATCAGGGAACATTAGGATTAATTGGAAACACACCACTTGTAGAGTTAACACACGTTGAGAAGGCATACGGATTAGAAGCAAGACTCCTTGCAAAGCTTGAGTATTTTAATCCGGCAGGATCTGTAAAAGATCGCATTGCAAAAGAGATGATTGAGCAGGCTGAGAGAGAAGGTAAGCTAAAGCCGGGTTCCACCATTATTGAGCCAACCTCAGGAAATACAGGAATCGGCCTTGCTTCCATTGCAGCAGCCAAGGGATACCGTGCCGTTATTGTAATGCCTGAAACCATGAGTGTGGAACGACGCAATATAATCCGTGCATATGGTGCGGAAATTGTACTTTCAGATGGTACAAAGGGCATGAAGGGAGCCATTGCAAAGGCCGAGGAATTAAGAGAAACCATTCCGGACAGCTTTATTCCGGAGCAGTTTGAGAATACTGCAAACCCTGAGGCTCATCGCAAAACCACAGGACCTGAAATCTGGGAGGATACAGATGGCGAGGTAGATGTATTTGTTGCAGGTGTAGGAACCGGCGGAACCATCACCGGAGTAGGAGAATTCCTGAAGGGAAAGAAGAGCGATGTAAAGGTGGTGGCTGTTGAACCGGCTTCTTCACCGGTTCTCTCAAAGGGCACCCCAGGGGCTCATAAGATACAGGGAATTGGTGCCGGCTTTGTTCCAAACATTTTAAATACTACTGTATATGATGAGATTGTTCCGGTAGAGAATGACGATGCGATTAATACAGCAAAGGATTTTGCTACAAAAGAGGGCGTCTTAGTGGGAATTTCTTCCGGCGCAGCTCTTTATGCAGCAATTGAAGTGGCAAAAAGACCGGAATCAAAGGGAAAGACCATTGTGGCTCTTCTTCCGGACAGTGGGGATCGTTACTTCTCAACAGACCTTTTCAAATTCGAGGATTAATCTTAAGTGATTCATAATATATGACGTGTGCCATAGGACCCTTCCGTTATCGGAGGGGTCTTATTTTTAACATTGCGGAAATCGGTTTGTAAAATGAGGCAGGTTGATTATAATAAAACATATAAGCTCCCTGCCTGGAGAAGAGGATGGAGCATTTGGCAGACCCATAGGGGACTTATAAGAACGGACAGGGAAGATAAATAAAGGTGAGGGGTTACAATGAGCGACATTTTAGATGTAATTGATGAAGTGAAAAAAGTGGTAGAGGGAAAGGATGAGTGTGTCACAAAGGTATTGGCGGTAATCCTAGCCGGTGGTCACATCCTCATTGAGGACGTTCCGGGTGTAGGTAAGACAACGTTAGCAGTTGCTTTTTCCAAGGCTATGCAGCTGGTAAACAACCGTGTGCAGTTTACACCGGATGTGCTTCCGGCAGATATTGTGGGATTTTCCATGTATCAAAAGGAGACAGGCAGATTTGTCTATCATCCGGGTGCCGTTATGTGCAATCTGTTTTTGGCGGACGAGATCAACAGAACCAGTCCCAAAACCCAGTCGGCTCTTCTTGAGGTTATGGAAGAGGGAAAGGTGACGGTAGATGGTGTGAGCCATGAGGTGCCCCATCCATTTACGGTGATTGCCACCCAAAATCCCAGAGGAAGTGCGGGAACACAGCTTTTACCGGAGTCCCAGCTGGACCGCTTTATGATTCGTATGAGTATGGGATATCCGGATTTAAAGAGTGAAGTGAAGATTGCAAAGGGAAAAAGTGTTCATAGAGATTTGGAGCTGGTGCAGGGAATAATGACGTCTGTGGACCTTGCCTTTTTTCAGGAGCAGGTGAAGCAGATACAGATGAAGGATGAGATTTATGAGTACATTGTAGATTTGGTGGATGCTACCAGACACAACACGCACATAGAGCTTGGAATCAGTCCCAGAGGAACGATTGCCTGTGTCCGTATGGCAAAGGCCATGGCTTTTCTTGCTAAGAGAGAGTATGTGATACCGGAGGATGTGGAGGCAATCTTTACGGATGTGGCAAGACACCGTATTGTCCTTGGCACAAAGGCCAGAGTATCCGGGGTTCGGGAGGAGGCCGTGCTGAAAGAGATTCTGACCCAGGTCAGGCCACCTGTAACCTATAAAGAAAGAAGGGAACGGAAATGATACTGGTAGGGAGCATCCTTGTGATGGGAATCACCTTTTACATGGCTGGAATATATGGAAGCACTTCCCTGGCACTTTTGGGATATATAGAGCTTACCTTTGCCATCCTGGCCAATCTGTATGCCCATGTTACCGGGTTTTTCGTGAAGGTGGACTTCTCCATCCCAGTGGGAGTGGCGGATCCGGGAGATACGGTATCCATATGTCTGGAAAGCCACACTAAGCTTAGGCTGCCCATGGGCAAGATAGCTGCCAGAATCCAGATGGTTGAGCCGGGGAAAAAGGGGAAAAAGAATCTGTGGATACAAGCGGATGAGCATTTGACCTTTACCGGAGAAGCTCCGGGAACCTATGAGTTTACCCTGAAGAAAATACGGATATATGATCCATCGGGACTTTTCTACGCTGTGAGAAAAGAACACAAAAGGGAGATCCTTAAGATTTTTCCGGCCTATTACATGGGACCGGTGGAGATTACGGAGCCAACCAGGAATTTTATGGGGGACGCGGATATCTATGATGATTTTAGACCCGGACACGACTCCTCAGAGCTGTTTGACGTAAGAGAGTATCAGCCGGGAGACCGTATGCAACGGGTTCACTGGAAGCTGTCTGCTAAAGCAGAAGAGCTTATGGTGAAGGAATTTGGTTATCCAAAGGCATGTCCGGTAACCATTCTTGCGATTCCGCCGGAGAGTGGGGAGGTATCTGATTTTCTGGAGCTTGTAGTGAGCCTGTCCTTTTCGATTCTGTGTGCCAATTGTTGTCATTACGTGTGCTGGTATCAGGATAGCAGACAGGATTTGGTTCGATTCCGGATAGATGATACGGAAAGCTTCTATCTTTTTTTGAACCGTTTTATGGAGGAAAAGCTTGTAAAGGCGGAGGGAATGGAGTCCCTCTATCAGCAAAAATACCGTTCAGAACCAAAGCTTCATTTGTTGACGGTGGAAGGGGATTTGACAGTAAAAAGGGGAGACTACGTCATTGGAAAAGGAAAAAGAGGGCAGATTCGCAGGTTTGTGGAACAGACGGAGCTTGTCCTTTAAGATGGAGAAAACGGCAAATAGAAAGAAAAAAAGCCATTGGAATAGAGAAGGCACCGAGAACCGCAGCCAGAAGCTATTGGAGGCGGTTCTGATTGTGGCGCTTTTTTATCGTGCGGCAATCGGAATGCTTCAGGACATCGGGGTAAAAAACCAGACCTGGGTCCCTTATGTGGTATGCATTGTCCTTGCTCTTGGGATTACCTGGGCGCAAGCCTATGTGAAAAAATGGATACTGGCCCTTGGAATTCTCCTGGTACAGGGAATCTGGGGATGGATGGCATATAAAACCTTTGATTTGTGGATAACAGAGGCTGACAAGATCATCAATCGTATCTGCATCTTCATTGATCATTATTATCAGACACAGCTATCCTGGGAGCAGAGCTATTCCGCAGAGCTGTCCGGTGTTATGTGGGCTTTTCTCCCAATGGTATTCCTGGGGATTGAGCTTCTGGCGGTGCTTTGGGACAGACCGGGTATCCATGGGCTGTTACCCTCCCTTTTTCTGATGGGACTTCTTCTGGTAGGGGAAACTCCAAGTCTTAGCAATCTATTCTTCCTGGCACTGGGATTTTTGCTAAGTACAAGGCGACAGAATCATATTCCGGTAGTAGTGCTGGGAGCAGTCCTATCTCTTGTGATAGCGCTGCTTGGGTTTCGTGCCCCTGCAAGAGATCTGGCTGCAAAGATGCCGGAAATGCTGGCAATCCAAAGAGAGGTGGAGGCCAAATGTGAAAATCTGTTGTGGCGGCTTAGATATGGGGACGGAAAGCTTCCGGATGGGCTTGTGACAGACCAGTATCCCAGATATGACAATGTGGATGTCATTACGGTAACGGTGGATCAGAAGCCGGAAAGTCCCATTTATCTGGCCAATTTCTATGGTGACAGGTTTGTAGCTGGCAAGTGGGAGGATACCAAAGAGGAAAAGGGAAAAAGGCGAGAGGAGGCTACCCGGAATTTTCAAAAATATCGGGACTACTACGGTTTTCAGGGAAAGATAAACTGTGTGCTGGAGGGACAGGAGATACAGCCGGAGGATCCCCCTGTGATTTTTAATGGGAATTATGAGGGGCTTTCCCTTGGGGACGGGGCTTCTCCATCAGAGAATGGGGTAAAAATTGCCTATTATGATAACGACTATGAAGAGCTGGTGGTATATGGACCGGATCTTTGGCAGGAGGATGAGGCAAATAGGGCTTTTATTTACGATACCTATACCCGGGTTCCCGGGGATATGCAGGTTATTCAGGATATGGCGGAGAATTTACAGGTATCCCTTAGGACTCTCCAAAGTGGAATCTACTCCGGTGGATTTGGTTCTTCCGGGGTAGAAGCTCTTGTGGTGGCAAGATATCTCCAGACTTATTTTAATCTTGAGTATACTTATTCCAAGGAGATGGATACCCCGGAGGGGGAAGACATCATGACCTATTTTTTGCAGACCTCCCACAGGGGCTATTGTGTGCATTATGCCACTGCGGGAACTCTGTTGCTGCGACAGTTGGGGATACCTGCGCGATATGTCAGTGGCTATGTGGTGACACAAAATGGCTATTTCCCGACGGAGGACGGATATACAAAGACGATCAAGGATACACAGGCACATGCATGGACGGAGGTGTATGTTGATCATCTTGGCTGGGTGCCGGTTGATATGACCCCGGGCTATGCCACTCACACACAATTGGTGGGGGACGAGCAGGAAACGGAAACACAGACACAGGAGACTCCGGAGACAGAGATACAGAATTCGGAAGAGAAGGACACGGAGGCGGAGACAGAGACACCTGTGGAGACAGAGACCCGGATGGATACCGGAAATGGAGAAAAGGGGCAAACGGTAAATGAAGCAGGCGGTACTCCGGACGAATACCCCGGACCACTTAAGAGACTCTGGACCTTTTTGGTATATATCTGGCCGGTGGTGTGGCCTATTCTCGTGGCGGTGGCAGCGGTGATGAGTGTCATCTATGGAATTAAGGCAATCCGACGGTATCGAAGAATCCGGATAGAGCGCCTGGTTCATGCCCAAAAATACCGAAGGGCGGTAATTGCTATTAATCATGAAATCTATCGAAAGCTGAAGCGTTCGGTACCGGCAAGCTGGAATTATATGACAGATGAAGAGTATCTTCGGCTTCTGAGGGGGGCCTTCAGAGAGTATGATTGGGAGGTCTATATGGGAGTGGTGAGAAAGGCAGTCTACAGCAGAAATGAGCTTACCAAGGAGGAGTATGAAGCGGTTCGGGATATTGCGGCCCGCGTTGACAAAGAACCCCAAATTTCGTATCATAAATGGATGTAGGAGGAACAGAATATGTTTCAAAAGAAAGACTATATCTACAGTGAGACACAGGGAGTATGCCAGGTGGAGAATATCGTTTTGCTCCAGAGCGGAAATGGACCACAGGTATCCTATTATGTGTTGAGACCTTATTATGATAGAGAGCAGGTATCCTATATTCCGGTAGAGAATCATCAGGTAAAACTCAGACCGATGTTTACTCCGGAAGAGGCCAGGGAACTGGCAGAGAGCGAACAGGTGAAGAAAGATGAAAAATTACAACAAGCAGTGGAATTCGTCCTCAAGGGAGGAGAATCCTAAGAGCCATGATCATGGCCATAAAAATAATCACCATGGGAAAAAGGGCGGACATGGAGGAAACCATACCCATGGCAATGGACACAGTCACAACAATAAGCCTCAGAGCAATCAGAACAATCGAATTGTGGCAGGGCCATCGGGAGAGCCGCCGATTACCAGCTTTATGTTGGGAGAGAAGGAGCTTGATAACAAGAAGGCGCAGTTTCTATATGACAAGGGGAATTATTCGATAGTGGATATCGTAGGGGAGGAGAAGACCGTCATCTACAAATCCAGAAATTCGGAAGAAGCCTACCAGAAATGGAATGTATACATAGGTCGCAAGAAGGAGCGAATGAGACCGGGCGACAAGCAGGAGAAGAACACAGAGGCACAGTAGGGAGCATGGAGAAGACAGGTAAGCATGAGGTAGTGGTTCCAAGCAAGGGCTTGCCCTTTAAGATGTTTTACTTTGAGGGGAGCAATGGAAAATACATCAGGGAAAAGCATTGGCACAGGTCCGTAGAGCTGTTTGCGGTGGCACAGGGGAATCTGTCCTTTTATCTTAATGACAAGAAATATCCCCTAAAGGCCGGAGAGTTTCTCATTGTGAACAGCAATGAGGTCCATGCCATACATGCGGCAACGCCCAATCGGACCTACGTGGTACAGATTCCACTGGCTCTTTTTGAAGCGTATTATACGGGGGACCAGTTTATCTGGTTTTCCCATCAGGAGAAAATCCACGATAAGAAGGTGTTCCAGCTGGTTCAGGAGATGTTCCTTCTTCAGGAGGAAGGAAAGCTGGGCTGGGAGCTTAAGGCCAAGAGTCTGTTCTATGAGCTTTTGTATCTTTTTGTGACCCAGTATCGCAAGGAGGAGCCCCAGGAGGAGCTGGAAAAAAGCAACAGGCAGCTGCGACAGCTGGGACAGATTACAGGCTATATCAAGGAGCATTATTGGGAGGATATCAGTCTTGTCTATCTGGCTCAGAAATTCGGGTATTCCCCGGCATACCTATCCAGAATGTTTTTGAAATACGCCAAGATTAATTACAAGGACTACCTCCACAGCGTAAGACTGGAGTATGCAAAAAAAGATTTGGAGAAGACCGATAAGCCAATCGGGGAGCTGGCCTTGGACAACGGATTTCCAAGCAGTAAGGCTTTTTCCAGCCTGTTTAAAAGGCAGTATGGAATGCTGCCAAACGAATATCGTAAAATGAATATGGAACATGTCAAAAAAGAGACATTTCAATGACAAGAAACAGCTAGGTACGAAAGGATTCCGTTGTTATACTGAATCTAGTGACCAGGTGTTTCTTTTCTTTTTGGTTACATAAACAGGATTAAAACAGATCAAAGGAATTAATTGGAGGGTGAACTATGAACAAAGAGAACATGCCAAATGTCAAGATTGGTTTGGTTGCAGTAAGCCGTGACTGCTTCCCGGAAAGTCTTTCTGTCAACAGAAGAAAAGCATTAGTAGATGCTTATACCAAGAAGTACGGTTCTGAGCACATCTATGAGTGTCCAATCTGTATTGTAGAGAGCGAGATTCATATGGTGCAGGCTCTTGAGGATATTAAAAAGGCCGGATGTAATGCATTATGTGTTTATCTTGGAAACTTTGGACCGGAAATCTCAGAGACACTTCTTGCTAAGCACTTTGAAGGACCAAAGATGTTCGTAGCAGCAGCAGAGGAATCCGGCGGAAGTCTTATGGACGGACGTGGAGACGCTTACTGTGGAATGTTAAATGCAAGCTACAACTTAAAGCTTCGCAATATTCATGCATATATCCCGGAGTATCCGGTTGGAACCGCTGAGGATTGTGCAGATATGATTCATGAGTTTGAGCCAATTGCACGTGCGGTAGTTGCACTTTCTGATTTGAAGATTATCAGCTTTGGACCAAGACCAATGAACTTCTTAGCTTGTAATGCTCCAATCAAGCAGCTCTACAATCTCGGAGTAGAGATTGAGGAGAACTCAGAGCTTGACCTTTTCGAAGCCTTTAACAAACACGCCGGGGATGAGAGAATCCCTGCAGTGGTTGCTGATATGGAGGCAGAGCTTGGGGCTGGAAATAAAAAGCCGGAGGTACTTGCAAAGCTTGCGCAGTATGAGCTTACTTTAAAGGATTGGATCAGAGACCACAAAGGATATCGCAAATACGTTGCAATCGCCGGAAAATGCTGGCCAGCCTTCCAGACTCAGTTCGGATTTGTTCCATGCTATGTCAACAGCCGCCTTACAGCTCAGGGAATTCCGGTTTCTTGTGAGGTAGATATCTACGGATGTCTGTCTGAGTTCATCGGAACCGTTGTCAGTGAAGATGTTGTTACACTTCTTGATATCAACAATTCCGTGCCTGCAGATATGTATCAGGAAAATATTGCCGGTGTATACCCATACACCCTTCACGATACCTTCATGGGCTTCCATTGTGGAAATACCGCTTCCTGCAAGTTGGTAAAGGGAGAGATGCGTTACCAGAAGATTATGGCACGCAACCTTCCAGTCGAAGTAACCAATGGAACTTTGGAGGGAGATATCGCTCCGGGAGAGATCACCTTCTTCAGACTTCAGAGCACAGCGGACAATGTGCTTAGAGCGTACATCGCACAGGGAGAGATCCTTCCGGTTGCAACCAGATCCTTTGGTGGTATCGGAGTATTCGCCATTCCGGAGATGGGAAGATTCTATCGCCATGTGCTGATTGAGAAGAACTATCCACACCACGGAGCAGTAGCATTTGGACATTACGGAAAGACCTTATTCGAGGTATTCAAATACATCGGTGTTCCGGTAGAGGAAATCGGATACAACCAGCCTGCTGGAGTTCTCTACCCAACTGAGAACCCATTCTGCTAAGCGACATAGGAAGAGAGAAAGGCCCGGGGCAGTAGAAAGGCCCCGGGTATTTTCAATCTATTAGGATACAAAGCTCTGATAGAAAGATTCTATAATAGAAAGACTCTAATAGAAAAGTTCTAATAAAAAGACTTTAACAGGAAGTTTAATTATGGAAGGAGTACAAAATGTTATACATAGGCGTGGACCTTGGTACCTCTGCAGTAAAATTATTGCTTATGGATGCCGAAGGTAAAATTCATAAAATCGCATCACGGGAATATCCGTTAGAATTCCCGCATCCGGGCTGGTCCCAGCAGGACCCTCTTCAGTGGTTCACACAAACCATGGATGGGTTAGAGGAGCTGTTAAGGGAATGCGACAAATCTCAGGTGGCCGGAATCAGCTTTGGTGGACAGATGCACGGTCTTGTAACCTTAGATGAGAATGATCAGGTGATTCGTCCGGCAATCCTGTGGAATGACGGAAGAACCACAGAGGAAACAGCTTACCTGAACGAGGTCATTGGAAAAGAGAAGCTTTCTGCCTACACCGCAAATATTGCATTTGCAGGCTTCACTGCTCCAAAGATTCTCTGGATGCAGAAAAACGAACCGGAATTATGGGCAAGAGTAAAGAAAATCATGCTTCCAAAGGACTACCTTGCATTCCGTCTGTCGGGAAGCTTCTGTACCGATTACTCAGATGCCTCCGGAATGCTTCTCCTTGATGTAAAAAACCGCAGGTGGTCCAAAGAGATGATGGAGATCTGCAATCTGACAGAGGATATGCTTCCAACCCTGTACGAAAGCTATGAAGTAGTAGGCAACATTCTTCCGGAAATAGCAGCGCAGCTTCAGATTCCGGAGACGGTTAAGATTATTGCAGGTGCCGGAGACAATGCAGCCGCAGCAGTTGGAACAGGAACTGTGGGAGAGGGAAGATGTAACCTTTCTCTTGGAACCAGTGGAACCATCTTCATTTCCAGTGAGAAATTCGGTGTAGACCAGAACAACGCACTTCATTCCTTCGACCATGCAGATGGTGGATATCATCTCATGGGATGTATGCTTTCTGCAGCAAGCTGCAACAAATGGTGGATGGATGAAATCCTAAAGACCAAAGACTACAGCAGCGAACAAAAGGGCATCAACAAGCTTGGAGAGAACACCGTATTCTATCTTCCATATCTAATGGGAGAGCGATCTCCACACAACAACCCGGCAGCAAGAGCCATGTTTATCGGAATGTCAATGGACACCACCAGAGAAGACATGACACAGGCTGTCTTAGAGGGGGTAGCCTTTGGCCTTCGTGATTCCCTTGAAGTGGCAAGAAGTCTTGGAATCAAGATTGAGCGTTCCAAAATCTGTGGAGGCGGAGCCAAGAGCCCGCTCTGGAGAACTATCATCGCAGCAGTGATGAACCTGAAGCTCGACATCATCGAAAGTGAAGAAGGACCAGGCTATGGAGGAGCAATTCTTGCAGCAGTAGGCTGTGGAGAATACCCGGACGTAGAGACAGCAACCAACAAGCTTGTAAAGGTCGTAGAAACAATCGAGCCGGATCCGGAGCTCGTAGCCAAATACGAAGCACGCTACCAAGAATTCAAAAAGCTTTACCCTACCGTCAAACCTTTATTTTCATAATTTTCCCAACCACGGCACCAATCCTGCCGTGGTTTCTCTTTTTCCCGCGCCCGGGACCTCCCATCCCACCGCTCCCCCTCTCCTCACGGAAAAAAGATTATGCGGCGCCCATGGGTCTAAGGGGAAAAACACTTTTCCTTTTACAAGGTTGCTTAGTATTTGCAGGGGTGGTTCCACAAGCTTAATTTTCAAGTGCGAATACGGTTTGAACAGCTGGTGAGAAGTTGTCCGCCAAGAAAAAAGCTAAGCACTCCTCGCCTGCTCCTCTAAGGATGCGCCTTCACGAATTTTATTTCGGGGGCTCCCTGTTTGTCGTTCTTCGAGCCGCAAACAGGACCGCCCCCGATTTATCGTTCAGGGCGCATCCAAGAGGAGCAACGACTCGTCGTGAAATCGCTTTTTTTCTTTGGCGAACAATTTCTCCCAGCTGTCCAAACTTAGGCGCACTTGAATTATCGAAAAAGCTTGTGGACCACCCCGCAAATTCTTGCAACCTTGTAAAAGGGAAAATGTTTTCCCCTTAGACCCATGGGCGCCGCATAATCTTTAAGAAATCTTTTTTCCGTGAGGAGATGGGGAAACGGTGGGATGGGAGGTCCCGGGCGCGGAAAAAAGAGAAAATGTGTGCAGGATTGGTGCCGTTGTGGTACAATGGGGAAAATTCGATGGAAAGAGGAATGGAGAATGGGTGAGAAATTGGAATTTTGGGATATTTATGATGAGAATAAGGAGAGAACCGGAAGGACCATGAAGAGGAATGACTGGTGCCTGAAGGATGGAGAGTATCACCTTACGGTGCTTGGAGTGGTGGCAAGACGTGATGGAAGGTTTTTGATAACTAAGAGGGTGATGACAAAGCATTGGGCACCGGGACATTGGGAGGTGTCCGGGGGTGCGGCCCTGGCAGGTGAGGACTCAAAGGATGCAGTGCTTCGAGAGGTAAGAGAGGAGACCGGGCTGGATGTAAAGGACTGGGATGGAGGATATCAGTTTACGTATAAGAGAGAGAATCCGGGAGAAGGGGATAATTACTTTGTAGATGTGTATCGCTTTGTAGGCGATTTTACGGAGGAGGATATCAGGTTGCAGGAAGAGGAGACTGCAGGCTATCAGCTGGCAACAGCAGAGGAAGTGAAGGCCTTGGCAGAGCAGGGGATTTTTCTTCATTACGAAAGTATCAAGAAAGTATTCGAGAATTTGTAGAATGAAAGAAAGAAAAGAATTTGCAAAGTATGTGTCACAAAATGTACTGGGAACCGTGGGGGTCTCCCTTTACATTTTGGCAGATACTTATTTTATTGCCCAGGCAGTAGGACCAAATGGTATTACAGCATTAAATCTGGTGCTGCCGGTATATAGCATAATATTTGCGTTTGGACAGATGATAGGAATTGGCTCTGCCATTCGCTACGGAATTGCAAAAAGCCAGGGAAGTGAAGAAAAGGATTTGTTATTTGGCAATGCCATATTCTTTGTGTTTCTAGCCAGTGCGTTATTTATGTTGGTTGGGGCCTTGAGTCCGGAACAGCTTCTTCGCGCGCTTGGAGCTGATGAAGTGATTGTCGCTGTGGGGAAGAATTATACGAGAATTTTTATGTGCTTTGCACCCTGCTTCATGCTGAATCATGTGTGCAATGCCTTTGTACGAAATGATGGAAATCCTACCACAGCAATGATTGCGACGCTTTTCAGTAGCTTTTTCAATATTATATTTGATTATATCCTGATGTTTCCGCTGGAAATGGGAATGGAGGGAGCAGCTCTTGCTACGGCAATCTCGCCTTTGCTTGGAGTAGCAATTTGTGCGATCCACTTTTTCTCCAAAAAGAATCAGGTCAGATTACAGTTTCGAGAAATCTCCTTTTCAAGATTGAAACAATGTTGTCAGGTAGGCTTCTCAGCCTTTGTTGGAGAGTTTTCTTCTGCAGTTATTACCATGGCGTTTAACTTTATGCTACTATCTTTGGCTGGGAATATGGCTGTAGCAGCTTATGGCGTAATAGCAAATACCGCATTAGTGGCTGTTGCGGTATTTAACGGAGTTGCCCAGGGCTCCCAGCCTCTCATCAGTCGTTCTTATGGGAGGGGAGAGAAGAGGATTACCAAGTCTCTGGTTAAAATGGCAGTGGTTACAGCTTTTGCATTGTCAATTCTGGTTTATGTAACAGTGTATGGATTTGCAGAGAAGATTACAGCAGTATTCAATAGTGAGGGATCCGTGGAGCTTGCGCGTTATTCGGTACCGGGACTTCGGATTTATTTCCTGGGCTTTCTGTTTGGAAGTGTGAATATGGTGGGAGCGGTGGCACTTAGCGCGATGGAGAAGGTTAAAGAGGCTTTTGTGATTTCTGCCTTGAGAGGCTTTGTGCTTATTCTTATCTGTGTGTTGCTTTTGCCACAGTTTTTCCGGATGAATGGGGTGTGGATGGCCTTTCCGGTGACGGAGTTTCTGACATTAGGGGTTCTGGGAGCGATGCTTATGAAAAGTGCTGCCCAAAAGAATGCAGTACAGACAGGGGTAGAAAAATAGAAAGAGTTTGCGTTGGAATAGGAGTTTTAACAAAAGAAAGGAGGCTGAAAATCAGCCTCCTAATTTTAACATGTTTTCAATTGGTCTCATGGCATCCCGGCGAAGGGTTTCATCCATATGAATTTCTTCCCCATCCCTTCCAAGAAGACAATTGTATACACCCATAAGAGTGGTAAGCTTCATGTTCCGACAGATACAGTTCTTGGATAATGGGTAGAAGCGCTTGTCCGGGCACTGAAACTGGAGATGCTCTACGATGCTGTTTTCCGTCCCGATAATAAATTCCTTGGCATCGCTTTTCTCAGCAAAGCTCATGATTCCCGTGGTGCTTCCCGCATAATCAGCCAGGTCAGTAACCTCAGGGCGACATTCCGGATGTACCAAAACGAGAGCATCCGGATGCTGCTCCTTGGCATATGCCATGTCCTCTCTGGTTAAGAACAGATGAGTAGGGCAGCCACCCTGAATGAATTGGAATTTCTTTTCAGGAATCTGCTTTTCTACCCAGGCACCCAGATTGCAGTCCGGGATAAACAGGATTTTGTCGTTAGGAATGTTTTTCACGATTTTTACGGCAGATGAGGAGGTGACGCATACATCACAAAGGGTCTTGAGCTTAGCGGTAGTATTGATGTAGGCCACAACTGTATGGTCCGGATATTGCTCCTTTAATCTCTGCAAACCTTCTACCTCAAGCTGCTCTGCCATAGGACAGCCTGCTTCCCTGTTAGACAGAAAAACGTGTTTTTCCGGGGAGAGAATCTTAACGGTCTCGGCCATGAATCGAACGCCACACATCAGTATGTTTTGCTGGGGTGCGGCAGCGGCCTGTTTGCTTAATCCGTAAGAGTCTCCTGTATAGTCAGCAATTTCTAATATTTCGTGGTTCTGGTAGGCGTGAGCTAAAATGCACACGTCTTTTTCCTTTTTCAGTCGAAGTATCTCGTCCTGAAGCTCTCTGGTGGTCATCATAGGTTAGTCCTCCAAACCTTAATCTTAGTAGGATTATAGGAAAGAGAAATCTGTTTGTCAACAGTAAACCATACAACTGTCTTGTCAGATGTAAAATTAAGTGCTATACTCATGCAAAATGCTTGTAATAAGAACGAAATGTATAGAAAGAAGGAAGAAGAATGAAACGTACAGATGTACTAATTGTAGGAACGGGATGTTCCGGATTATACTGTGCATTACAGCTTCCAAAGGATATGCAGATTCTCATGATATCAAAATCAGACCTGGAGAGCAGTGATTCGTTTCTGGCCCAGGGGGGGATGTGCACCTTAAGAAGTGACGACGATTTCGAGAGCTTTTTTCAGGATACCTTGAAAGCAGGACATTATGAAAACGATCGGGAATCCGTGAAGATAATGATTCAGTCATCCAAGGCTGTGGTGGAGGATCTCCTATCCTATGGCACAGAATTCGACAGAGATGAAGAGGGAAATCTGTTGTACACCAGAGAGGGCGCTCACAGTAACAATCGAATCCTTTTCCATGAGGATATAACCGGAAAAGAGATTACTTCGTCCCTGCTTGGGAAGGTAAGAGAACGTTCCAATATCACACTGATGGAATATACCACCATGATAGATATTCTCGAAAAGGATAACCGGTGCTTTGGGGCGGTGCTACGGAATGAGGATGGAAGTGTGGAACCGGTTCTGGCCAAGACCACAGTATGGGCTTGCGGCGGCGTTGGGGGATTGTTCCCTCATTCTACCAATTTCAAGCACCTGACAGGGGATACCCTTGCCTTGGCCCAGAAGCATGGAGTTGCATTGCGAAATCCTGACTATGTGCAGATTCACCCAACTACCTTGTACCAAAAGGATTCCAAGGAGCGAAGCTTTCTGATTTCGGAGTCGGTGAGAGGCGAGGGCGCGAAGCTCTACGACAAGAACGGAAATCGATTTGTGGATGAGCTGCTTCCGAGAGATCTTCTGACGAAAGCCATCTTAGAGCAGATGGAAAAGGACAAAACAGATTACGTGTGGGAAGATTTGAGAACGATTCCAAAGGAGGAGCTCCTTAGACATTTTCCGAATATCGTGGAACACTGCAAGGAAATGGGCTATGATGTTACAAAGGAATGCATTCCGGTGGTGCCGGCCCAGCATTACTATATGGGCGGTATCAAGGTGAATTATAGCAGCAGGACCACCATGGAGGCTCTGTATGCAGTGGGGGAAGCTGCGTGCAATGGAGTTCATGGGAGAAACCGTCTGGCGAGCAATTCATTGCTTGAGAGCCTTGTGTTTGCAAAGCGCGCAGCAAAGGATATAGAGAAAAAACAGATCTGTCAGTATCTGCCGGAGGAAGAGGTACACGAGCTTATGCTTCCTATGGAAGAATACCTGCAAGGCGAGAAGCTGGAGCAGGAGTACCGAGAGATAGCTCTTAATGCTCTGGGGCAGAACGGCAAAAGCAGAAGCAAAGTAGAGAAAATTAGCTTTCATCACGTGAATCTGGGAAAAGTGGATTCAAGAAAAATCGGATAAAAATACAAAACAGAAAGGATGTTATCTATGTTTGATCAGGTAACTTTGGGGTTGAATGTTGACCCATTGATTTTAGGCGCATTAAAGGAAGATATCACTAGCGAGGACGTATCCACCAACAGTGTCATGAGAACTCCTACCAAAGGAGAGGTTGATTTGATTGCAAAGGAAGATGGAATTATCTGTGGTCTTCAGGTGTTCGAGAGAACCTTCACCCTTTTGGATGGGGCTACCAAAGTAGAGTTCTTCGTTCAGGACGGGGATTCGGTGAAAAAGGGTCAGCTCATGGCAAAGGTCACAGGAGATATCCGTGTGCTTTTAAGCGGTGAGAGAACTGCACTGAACTACTTGCAGAGAATGAGCGGAATTGCCACCTACACCAGCCAGATGGTGGCTCTCTTAGAGGGAAGCGGGATTCGTCTTTTAGATACCAGAAAGACCACACCAAACAATCGTATCTTTGAAAAATATGCGGTTACCGTCGGTGGCGGAAATAATCACAGATACAATCTTTCAGATGGAGTCCTATTAAAGGATAACCATATCGGGGCAGCAGGTGGGGTAAAGCAGGCAATCGAGATGGCCAAGGAGTATGCTCCATTTGTAAGAAAAATTGAGGTAGAGGTGGAAACGCTCGATATGGTAAAAGAGGCGGTGGAAGCAGGCGCTGACATTATCATGCTGGACAATATGTCCATAGAGGATTTAAAGGAAGCCATTGTCTATATCAATCACAGAGCAGAAATCGAAATCTCAGGAAATGTAACAAAGGAAAGCGTAGCAAGAATAAAAGATCTTGGAGTGGATTATGTATCCAGCGGAGCGCTTACACACTCTTCTCCAATCCTTGACATTTCATTAAAAAACCTTCATCCAATCCAGGCATAGTCCTGGGGGATGAAGGTTTTCTTTATTATTGGATTATATAAAATGGTAGATGATGCAGGCAATTGCCACACCAATGAGGCTTGCAATGGTGATGTTGATGGAAAAACCAAGGGTCAATACAAAAATCCCAAGGTCTAATACTACTGGAGTAGTAAGCCCAAAATTCTGCCCGTAATTCAGCCAGCTAAAGGCTGTATTCCCAGCTGCCAGTTGTCCGAGGAAGCCTCCTAACACCACACCTACCAATATCAAAAGCAAAAGCGCCCATCCATTCTTCCCTGCAATTCTTTTACCCATTCTCATTCCTCTTTTCGTAAAATCAACTATGAACTATTATACGTGTTTCCTACTGTTTTTACAAGGTTAGAAAATATGGATAAAAAACATGGATTTCAGCAGGCTGACTGGACATATAAATTCACTGCTCGGAGGAATCGGTAATCATTTTCCTGTATTCACTAGGAGATTTCCCAATCTGCTTTTTAAAAATCTTGGAAAAATATTGTACATCCGTAATTCCACAATATAAAGCAATGGTGGAAATTTGCATGGAAGTAGAGTTAAGCAGAAAGACCGCGTGTTCGATCCGCTTGGAGGTAACATATTCCGTAAGAGTTACCCCGACCTCCTTTTTAAAAAGAGAGGATAGATAGCTGGGATTAACATTTAAGGTTTTTGCAATGGTTTTTAGATTAAGGTCTGAGGCTAGGTCTGCAGTGATGAGGGTAATGGTGTCTCTCACATGCTCGGAGTAGTGAGCGAGGGAGTAGTTCCTTACCAGAATGCAGTATTTCCTTACAATTTCTCTACTGAAAAGAGAAATATTTGTGTTGTAGTCCAATTGTTCGATTTTTCTTGCAACCTGGGAGGAGACTCTGTCGATATGAAGGGGATGAACATAGCCTTGCTCTGCGGCCTTTCTCATGATGGTGTTTAAAATAATCATATAGTTCTGAGAATTTCTAAGAGGATTAGGGGTACGATTCTCGGCTCTCTGGCAGGCGGTAAAACGATTATGCAGCAATTCTGCCTGATGGGTCTGACCGCGGGATACCGCCTTCATAAGCTCCTGCTCTAGCTTGTAACGATTCTCAAGAATTTTGATGCGGATGGTAGGCTCCATGGCATCTCCGGGATCCATCCCGGTTGCAGAATCATTGCCGGAAACTGAAAAGACCTCGCTGGTGTCCACATAGGAGAAGCTGTCGGCACTTCCCCAGATTCTTGTGCCTAAGGTATTGATTACCGCAAGTATACCGATGTCATCGGAAATAATCGTGACACCCTCGTAGTAGCTTTGGATTTCCGGAAAGAGCCCAGGAGAGATATGATAGTATTCTGCAATACTGTGTAGCTCTTCCAGAGTAGGCTGGGTGTCCATATAGGGACCAATAAATGCTAATGCACGTACGTCCTCCCCCGGGAGCAAAAAGGATATGTACTTTCTTCGAAAGCCATCGTGGATACGATAGATTTTGGCATGTTCCATCTTATAATAGAACTCTTTAAAGAATTTGTAAGAATCTGCATCCGGTAGAATCTTCTTATAGAAGATAAAATCATCTCCTGCAATATCCTCAAAGGGAAAAACGGAGATGCGAAACTCCACTTCAAATTGTTCGATGCATTCCTTGGCAAAAAAAAGATGTTGTGCATAGGTTTCTTTTCTCCAACTCATCCTTTTGGTTCTCCTTCCACAATAATATTGGAAAATATGGAATAATCTATAAGAATTATACAATTAAATCATGAGAACAACTAGTGCGAAGAGAAAATTTTTATTATTTTATGCATGATATCCAAAAATTTTACAAAAAAAGCAAAAAATAATCCTTTTTCCCAGAGAGAAAGTTTAGTAATCTAAAATTACAATAAACTTTAGGATAAGAAGGGAGCCAGAGTATGGGAAAAAATTCAAAGTACTATGGGGAAAATGGTATTCATCGCGTTCCATTGTGGAGAATTGGTGGCTTCGCGCTGAATAACACAGCAACAAACCTTTATCTGTTTATGATGAACTATGTTGCTTACTACTTAACAGGCTTTGTAGGTGTAGCAGTAGTAACTGCATCTTCATTCGCCATGATGATGCGTATTTGGGATGGTGTTACCGATCCATTTATCGGATATGTGGTTGACAAGACCAACGGTAAGTTCGGAAAGAACCGCCCATTTATGATTATCGGTAACGTTATTCTTGCGGTAATGAGTTTCATCTTGTTCCATGTTACTCACTTATTGCCAGAGAATGTTGCAGTACGTTACGCATTCTTTATTATCTGTGCAGCAATCTATTACATCGGATATACCTTCCAGTGTGTAGTTACCAAATCCGCACAGACCTGTTTGACCAACGATCCAAAGCAGAGACCATTGTTCTCCGTTTTCGATGCTGTGTACAACACAATCTTATTCACAGTTATGGCTATTTTCGGAGCAAACCTTGGTGCGAAATACGGCACCTATGAAGACCTTGGAGTATTCCACGAGTTATGGCTGTTAGTAGTTATTACCAGTGCTATTTTCACACTTATCGCTGTAATTTCTATCGCTCCAAAGGATCGCGCAGAGTTCTTTGGTACCGGAGAAGTGGTACGTGTACGTCTTAGAGATTACTGGGATACCATTAAGAACAACCGTGCAATCCAGATGTTGATTGTATCTGCTTCTACAGATAAGCTTGCAACCTCTGCTAAGACTTCGACCGTAACAGTCGTTTTATTTGCTGTTTTGGCAGGCAATATCAAGCTTCAGGGATCTTTGACAGGATTAGTATCTATCCCAACTGTATTCCTTTGCATCTTTGCTATCTCAACTCTTGCTACAAAGCTTGGTATGAGAAAAGCGATGTTGATCGGATCTATCGGTGGAATCGTAGCTAACGCATTACTTGCACTCCTTTGGATGTTCGGAGATCCTACTACCATGAGCAATGCGGAGGGTGGATTAAACTGGGGATTCTTCACAATTGCCTACGTTCTTCTTTCTGTTGCGTTTGGTGGTTTCCAGGGAATTTCAGGAAATATTGTTATTCCTATGACTGCTGACTGTGCAGACTATGAGGTATATCGTACCAAGAGATACGTGCCAGGTATGATGGGAACCTTGTTCAGCTTTGTTGATAAAGTAATTTCATCATTTGCTCCAATGATTGCAGGACTTATGTTTGCTGCAATTGGATTCAAGGACAAGATGCCGGATGTTGGTACTCCATACAGCGATGAGCTGAAATACGTAGCAATCTTCCTTTCATACGGAATTGTAATTATTGGATTGATTTGTAACCTTGTTGCACTTAAATTCTATCCGCTTACCAAAGAGAAGATGGCTGAGATCCAGGCTGAGATTGCTAGAATCAAGGCAGAAAATACCGCAAAATAGGCTAACATAAGAAGTGTATTTTGATGAAGGCGGGCGCTGGTTTCCAAATAGAAATCAGCGCTCGAGCTTTAAGAGACAGAAAGGAAGTTTACTAATATGGCGATGAAAGACACAGAGAATAAGGTTTCAGTATCAGAACTGATTGCGGCAGAAGCAGAGCTTGCAGATTTAAAGGAGCAATATGGCTTGCAAGAGCAAAAAAAGAAGGGAATCTTTTCGAGATTGATGGATTTTTTCTGCAGTCGACAGGAGGTCACCGTCAACCGCAAGAAATATCTTATGCTCAATATCTTTCTGGGATGGGCGGGAGGTCATCGTTTCTATTCCAAGAGGTATTTTCTGGGAATCCTATATCTGTTGTTTTGCTGGACAGGTATCTCTGTGGCGATGTCAATCATCGATATTTTAGTTGCACTACCAAAGCCGGTGGACGACGCCGGAAACATACAAATCTAATTTAGGAGGGTTCAAATGAGACAGGTTTTTAATTTCAACACAAAATGGGCATTTACCAAGGAGGCTACAGAAGTACCTACCACGATGCCGGAAAAATGGTATTGGGTAACACTCCCACATACCTGGAATGCTATCGACGGACAGGACGGAAATAATGATTACTACAGAGGAACCTGCTACTATGCCAAGCAGTTAGAGCTGGTTGACCTTACAGAGGGAAAGGATAACACCGGAATCCGTTATTTCCTTGAATTAAGAGGAGCAAATTCTTCCGCAGATGTGTATGTTAACGGCAAGAAGCTGGCACATCACGATGGTGGATATTCAACCTGGAGAGTGGATATTACCGATTCGCTTGAGAATACCAACCTCTTTGTAATTGCTGTAGATAACAGCAAGAATGATCGCGTGTACCCACAGAATGCGGACTTTACCTTCTATGGCGGACTTTACCGTGATGTGAACATTATTGCAGTGCCGGAGGCACATTTTGATCTGGAATATTATGGGGCTCCTGGAATTAAGGTTACACCAATTATTACCGGTGATGATTCGGTTGTAGATGTGGAAGTATTCACCTCAAAGGCTGCAGAGGGGGCTACATTAAAATATGTGATTAAGGATGCACAGGGAAATGTAGTTGGTGAGCAGGTCACCTCTGACAAGAAGGTAACCTTCGATATCAAGAACGTGCACCTATGGAACGGACGCAAGGATCCATATCTCTACACTGCTGAGGTTACTCTTCTTATGGGCGATGAGGAGAAGGATCAGGTTTCTACCAGATTTGGATGCCGTACCTTCGAGATTGACCCGGAGAAGGGCTTCTTCTTAAATGGTAAGTCATATCCGCTTAGAGGTGTATCTCGTCACCAGGATAGATGGGGAATTGGAAATGCACTTCTTCCGGAACACCATGAGGAAGACATTGAGTTGATCTGTGAGATGGGAGCTACCACCATCAGACTTGCTCATTATCAGCATGATCAGTATTTCTATGATTTATGTGATGAGAAGGGTCTTGTTATCTGGGCAGAGATTCCATACATTTCCTCTCATATGGAAAACGGACGCGAGAACACAATCTCTCAGATGAAGGAATTGATCTCTCAGAACTATAACCATCCTTCCATTGTGGTATGGGGACTCTCTAATGAGATTACCATGACAGGAGATTCTACCCCGGACCTTCTTGAGAACCATCATATCTTAAATGATCTGGCTCACGAGATGGACCCAACCAGACTTACAACAATGGCGGTAGTATCCATGTGCAGCATTGATGATCCATATATTCAGATTCCGGACTGTATCTCATACAACCACTACTTCGGATGGTACGGTGGAGATACCTCCATGAATGGTCCTTGGATGGATAACTTCCACAAGAAGTATCCGAACATTGCAATCGGTATGAGTGAGTATGGTTGTGAGGCATTGAACTGGCATAACTCAGATCCGAAGCAGGGAGACTACTCAGAGGAATATCAGGCATATTACCACGAAGAGCTTATTAAACAGCTTTACACCAGACCATATATCTGGGCAACCCATGTATGGAATATGTTCGATTTCGGATGCGACGGACGTAACGAGGGTGGAGAAAATGGACAGAACCATAAGGGACTTGTCACCTTCGATAGAAAGTACAAGAAGGATTCCTTCTACGCATACAAAGCATGGCTTTCCGATGACCCATTTGTACATATCTGTGGAAAGAGATATGTGGACAGAGTGGAGGATACCACTAAGGTTACCGTTTACTCAAATCTTCCGGAGGTTGAGCTTTTTGCTAACGGCGTGAGCCTTGGCATACAAAAGAGCGAAGAGCATTTCTTCTACTTCAACGTGCCAAATGCCGGTGAGACAACTCTTAAGGCAGTGGCTGGAGATTGCACAGATGAAAGCTTTATCAGAAAGGTAGACACCTTTAACAACGCATACCGCCTGGTAGAAAAAGGAGCGGTTCTCAACTGGTTTGATATTACTGAGGTTGAGGGATGCTTCTCACTGAATGACAGGCTTGGTGACATCATGAAGAACCCACAGGGAATGGAAGTATGTATGGGATTCCTTAAGGGATTGATGGATGGAGCAAAAGGAAAAGGTCCTGTTGAGATGGAGATGAACTCCAAGATGATGGAGATGATGGGAAGCTTTACCGTGCTTCGTCTGACCAGCATGATGGGTGTAATGGGTGGATCTGTTGATAAAGAGACACTCCTTGCCCTCAACGCAAAGCTCAATACCATTCATAAATAAACCAACTAATCTTGCCGACAGCTAATGTTCTGTGATACTCTAGAATCTGATTATTTATGTAGGAGGAGACTAGGTATGTTCAAAAAATATATTGGCGATAGGTCCTTTTATAAAAAAGTGCTTATAGTTGCGGTGCCAATTATCATTCAAAACGCAGTAACGAACTTTGTAGGCCTTTTGGATAACATCATGGTAGGTCAGGTGGGAACGGACCAGATGAATGGAGTTGCAATCGTGAATCAACTCCTATTCGTTTTTAACCTGTGTATCTGGGGAGCCGTGTCCGGTGCAGGAATCTTTTCTGTACAGTATTTTGGAAAAGGAGATAACAAGGGAGTTCGCAACACCTTTCGGGCAAAGCTTATCTTACTTGGAATTGTACTGATAGCAGGGCTCCTGCTTTTTGGCTTTTTTGGAGAAGCTCTTATCAGCAAGTTCCTTCATGAGACCGACGGAATCGGAAATGCGGCGGTTACCCTGGATGAGGGCCTTCACTACCTGTGGATTATGATGGTGGGACTTCTTCCTTTTGCGGTAACAAGCGCCTACTCCAACACCCTTCGTGACATCGGACAGACCATGGTGCCTATGAAGGCCGGCGTTACGGCGGTGTTTGTCAATGTGATCTTGAATTATATTTTAATTTTCGGAAAGTTCGGAGCACCGGAAATGGGAGTTCAGGGAGCGGCCATTGCCACAGTAATTTCCCGTTTTCTGGAGGCGTCCATCGTGGTTGGCTGGGTTCATACTCATAGCGATCAGGCTGAATTTATTGTTGGTGCCTATAAGAGTCTTCGTATTCCAATGGCTCTCATGAAGCAGATACTGATAAAAGGGGCTCCCCTTGCGATAAATGAAGCGCTTTGGGCCCTGGGAATAACCATGCTTAATCAGTGCTATTCAACTAGAGGACTTGCGGTGGTGGGAGCACTCAATATTGCCTCTACGATCTCGAATCTGTTTAATGTCGTCTTCCTTGCCCTTGGTGAGTCTGTATCCATTATAATCGGCCAGTATCTAGGGGCTGGAGATATGGAGAAGGCCAAGGATGAAGATCGAAAGCTGATTGCTTTTTCCGTAATGTGCAGTGTAGTAATCGGATTTTTGATGGCTATGTGTAGAAAGGTATTCCCACAATTCTACAATACTCAGGAGGAGGTTAAGAGCTTAGCAGCATCCTTTATTTTGGTAACCTCCATTATGATGCCGTTTTTTGCATTGCTCCATGCAAGCTACTTTACGCTTAGAACTGGAGGAAAAACCATTATCACCTTCTTGTTTGACAGTGTCTTTGTCTGGGTGATTGCTGTGCCTATAGCTTTTGTATTGACACATTTTACCTCAATGCCGATTCTTCCTCTATACATTGCAGTGACCTGTGCGGACTTTATCAAGTGTACCATTGGAGTCATTCTGGTGAAAAAAGGAGTTTGGCTGCAGAATATTGTAAACGAGATTTCGTAAAAAAATGCCCCCTGCACACAACGGTGTGTGAGGGGCACTTTGTATATGCGCCTTGCGACGCACGTATCTTCTATTTCAAGAAACCGTTAATAATATGTTCTTCCGCCTGTTCTTCGGAGAGACCAAGGGTCATAAGCTTGATAATCTGTTCACCGGCGATTTTTCCGATGGCTGCCTCGTGGATTAATGCAGAATCCAAATCGTTTGCTTCCAGCTGTGGGACTGCAAGAATGCGGGCCTTGTCCATGATAATGGCATCACACTCGGTGTGACCGCTGCATGGGGCATTTCCCGTAAGCTTGGAATCAAACTTCTGGTAAGAGTGGTCCTTTGCAACAGAGCGAGAGATGACGTCTGCGCTTGCGCCCTCCCCGTTGAGCTCTACCGTGTAAGTGCTGATCGCACTCTGGTCACCGTGTGTCATAAGTCTCTCACGAACCACCATAGAAGCACCGGCATCTAATTTGGCGATGGTGTCACGGTTGGTAGAGTCGACTCCCTTGATCTGAACCATTTCCATTTCCATGGAAGAGCCTTCCTCCATGTACACCTCGGTAACCGGATTTAGGATACGTTTTCCAGATCCGTCCCCTTCCCCGTAATGCTTTTCCACGTATTTTACCTTGGCATTTTTCCCTACGAAGAAGCGATGGATACCATCGTGCTGAGAGTCCTGATTTCCGCAGTTATGGATACCACATCCGGCAACAATTACTACGTCAGAGCCTTCGCCGATGTAAAAATCGTTGTACACGGTTTCCTTGATGCCACTTTCACTGAGAACCACCGGGATGTGAACACTCTCGTTTACAGTGCCGGGTTTGATTCTGATATCAATGCCGGAACCATCCTCCTTGTTAATGATGTCAATGTTAGCCGTGGTATTTCTGCCGGCCATTTTACTGTTGGCACGGATATTGTAAGCTCCTTCCGGAACCTCATGGAGGTCAGCTACCTCCTCTAAAATTCTCTTTTGGATTTCATCGATCATTGGACTAATTGACTCCCTTCTGAAGCATATTGCAGTCGTTTACTGCGGAGGCGGTACCAAGAAGGCTTGGAAGAATCTCATCCTTTGGTCCTTGCTTGCTGATCTGGCCGTTTGCCAGCACTACGATTTCGTCAGCGATATTCAAGATACGCTCCTGATGGGAGATGATGAGAATAGAACCGTTGATGGTTTCTCGCATACGCTCAAACACCTTAATCAGATTCTGGAAGCTCCAAAGGTCAATTCCTGCTTCCGGTTCATCAAATACAGAGAGCTTGGTTCCTCTTGCAAGTACGGTGGCAATCTCGATTCTCTTCAACTCACCGCCGGAAAGACTTCCGTTCACCTCGCGCTCAATATAATCCCTTGCGCACAGTCCCACTTCCGAGAGATAGCTACAGGCTTCATTTATACTAAGCTCTTTTCCGGAAGCAATGCGGAGCAGGTCGATAACCTGAATCCCTTTGAAGCGAACCGGCTGCTGGAAGGCGAAGCTGATACCTGCATTGGCACGCTCGGTGATGGACATATCCGTGATGTTGGTTCCGTTGAAATAGATTTCACCGGAGGTTGGTTTCTGAATCCCCGCAATGAGCTTTGCAAGGGTTGACTTTCCACCACCGTTAGGTCCGGTGATTACCACGAATTTTTCATCGTCGATGGTAAGGTTTAAATTCTTAATAATCTCTTTTTGTCCCTGATCGTCATTGACCTCAAAGGACACATTTCTCAATTCTAGCATTAGAGTACCTCTCTATTGATTTACAGATTTTGTACAGGAGCAACCTTCTGCGGAGCCTGGGCAGATGGCATAATTTCCGCCTTCAATCACCAGGCGTCTGCCGTTAACCAGACTATCCGCAACCTTGTTTCTTGCCTTGGCATACATGCTTGTGATACTTGTTCGCACTACATTCATGTGCTTTGCACATTCCTCCTGAGTAAGACCGAGATAATCGATGAGACGCAGACATTCATATTCTGTTACGTCCAGTACGATTGGTTCCTGGTCATCCACTTTTCCGATTGGTCCAAATTCGCAGTAGGCAGGTGCCTTGCAAATTCTTCGTTGTTTGGTTGGACGAGCCATGGAATACCTCCTTGCTCATAGCTTTATTTCTAAAAATAACCATATCATGTTTTTGACATATGTCAATAATGTACTCCAAGAAAAACAATCGGATTTACGATTCCAGATTTTTTTTGTGAAATTCCAGAAGCTCGCGGTTTAAGTTGTCCTCTACTGATGTCTTTTCCACCCAAAGCTGTAAGGTATCTACTGCGCTTGCGACCTCGGACAGCTTGTGCTGAATCTGTACGAAATCAGGAATCTCGTCATCGGAGATGCGTCCATCTCTGGAAATCTCGATGAGTCTGTTGGTGAGAGGGTAGATAGCGTTTAGGCTTGCTACAGTTTCCAGGATAATATTCGGAAGCTCAGACAGGGATACAGACGGCACATACTTCTGGCCGATTGGACACTGATGTGAGCAGTAGTAGTTGCAAAGCTCCGGTGCGCCGTAGGACTTTGCCATTGCCATGATATCCTCCGGAGTTGGCAGGGAACGTTCCGCCTCAATGCGTTCCAAACGGTCCTCTGTGATGAACTCCAGCTTTTCTGCAGCTTTTTCTCTGGTCAGGTTTTGGAACTCTCTCAGCTGCTGGTAAATGTTTTTATTTTCTTTTGTTGATTTTCTTCCCATAGAATTCCCCTTTTTGCATAAAAATATATACATAAAACAATGTGAATAGTATATCACATTTTCCATGGTATGGAAGAACTTTCAGTTGAGGTTCGAGGTAAGATATACTATAATGTAGAAAGGATTATGGGCTTGTATGTCA
>JALEPP010000042.1 GCA_022767075.1 Agathobacter sp.
TACTGCACCCGACTTAAACACTGCTTCCAATCCCTCAAATTCTTTTTTCTTCAATTCCTTTGTTACATCCGCATAGATATTTAGGGTAGTTGAAATATCAGAATGTCCTAATGCGTCCTGTATCACTTTAATATTAACTCCGGCTTCACACATTCTGGTGGTAAAGGTATGTCTTAGTGAATGACAACTAAATCTCGGCAACAGAACTGGATTTTCTTCTTTTCTTTCCAGCACCTCATCATTACAATCACGAATAATTCTTCTCAACGCCTTATTCAACGTTCCCTGATGTTGTGCCGCACCAAACCGATTTACAAAAATAAAGTCCGTATACCCATCAATTTTCACACTACATCGTATTCCATTTGCTATCTGATACTTACGTTCTTCAATAAATGCCTGCTTCACAAATTCAAGCATTGGCACATTGCGAACTCCGGCTTTTGTCTTTGGGGTATTGATGCTGAAATAGCAACCATTCTCCGCATGATTATAATATACAAGCGTATGGTTTACATCTATCAAATTTTCTTTCAAATCAATATCACACCACCGAAGCCCAGTTACCTCGCCTACACGAAGCCCCGTACCAACCATAACAGCAAAAATGGGATACCAATGGTTATACTGATGATTTCTTCTTAGAAAATCCAGAAAAAGTTCCTGCTCCGCTACTGTCAATGCCTTGCGTTTTTCCGTATCAAAATTATGTGCCTGTTTCAATTCCTTCAGCACATTATCTGATGGATTATTACGCAGATACGCATCATCCACAGCCATATCCAATACCTGATGTAACACCGTATGAATACTGTCTATCGTAGAAACCTTTAACGCCCTTTCATCTGCAAGCATATTATAAAAACGCTTCACATCTGATTTCTTTAACTGTGATACTCTTGTATTGCCAAAATCCGGCTTTACAAACTGTTCATACATATACTTGTAATTCTGAAAAGTATTGTCCTTCAAGCCACGTTTTAACTGTTTCCACACCTCAAATACATCATTGATTGTGACATAACGTGCCTCTGTCTTTATGCCATCACATTTATCACGCAAAATTTCCTCTTCCTTTGCACGCAGTTCTTCCAATGTCTTAGCATACACAGAATGACGTTTGCCATCTCTGGTAGTCCAGCGGTAATCATAATTGCCGTCTTTTCTCTGGGATTCCCCTTTACGAAGTACGATTCTGTCCTTGTCTTTTCTCTTATTCATTTGTCCTGCCATAGCAGCTCCTTTCCGCATTACAGAAAGAGGCTTGTTTGTGCAACTCCATGCTATCAAATCTACGCCATATTTTCAAGTAATGTTTTTTCAAAAATCCGAGACTTACTAAAGAGAATACATCCGCTCCGTATACTCATCCAGCTTTTTCCGTTTTATCAAACGCTTTGCTCCTACCCATAATACAAAAGGGCATTTTTCGTCATCTGACAATCTACGAAGTCGGTTAATACCGATCCCTGAATATGCTGCTGCCTCCTCAAGTGTCAGATTACTCTTTTCCCATATTGGCACTTCATTCCTCATTGCATGTTCCTCCATAAATTCTGAACCATTTCCAGCTGATTTTTCCGACCACTTGCTCGATAGTTTTCTCCTAAAAATACTACCGGTCTGCACACATCAAGCACTCTGTCATAAATTCTTTTCAAGACCATATGCTCTTCATTCTGCATTTCTTTCAAAGTCAAATTCGTTGTCACAATAAATGGTCTGCCTGTTTCCCATCGTGCATTTACTACGTTATACACCTGCTCTCTGGCAAAATCCGTTCCACGTTCAGCTCCTAAATCATCAAAAACCAGTAATTGATATCGACACAACTTCTGAATATAACTGTTGCGGCTTTCTTGGCTTAAAGTCTGCAAGTCATTGATAACTGTTGCTATATTAATCATTTTTGCTCGAACTTCCTGCTCTATCACTGCATTCACAACGCAGGCTGCCGCAAATGATTTTCCTCTGCCAACATCACCCATAAATAATAATCCCTGATTTTCCTGCTCCATTTCAGTCCATGTAGCCGCATACTTTTTAGCAACCTCAATCTGTTTGTTATCGGCTATACTATTTTCAAATTTCCAATCATACAATCTCCTGCCCGAAAAAGCCTCTTGCCTTAATCTATTTACACTTTCTTCATGTTCCCGCATCTTCCGTTCTTTTTCTTTCTTCTCATATTCATCCCGCCTACATTTACACATACAAGGGTGCTTCCCCTTTTCTTTTTCCTGAAAATATGTTTCAATCGGAGTGTGACATTTCTTGCAATAATACAAACCATCCTGCTCATGGTAGTAAACCTCCTCCAGATTATATTCTCCTTTATTCATCCATAAATTGACATGATTCATAACAGACACTCCCCTTCTTCACAGTCATAGCTTCTTGCTAATTTTACCAAACTATTGTTGCGATTTATCCATGTAACCAACGTTGCTCCATCATCTGCATATTTCTTACCAGAAGACTTTTTATATGCCGATAACCGCTCGATAAAATCATCAAGTACCAAAGGGTATGCCTGTTTCAATTTTTCATATTCCTTGTTGGATAAAAGAACATTTTCATAACAGCCAAAGCATATTTTATCTTCCTTCTTTGTATTCCTGTTATTTTTATCATTCTTTCTAATAGTGGACACATTCTGGCTTTCATGACGGTCACCAATACAACTATCATAACAGTCGCTATTCTGACTCGCCGAAAGATAAAAGTCATCCTTCCATTGGTCAGAAAAGTAGTCCTCATCATCCGGCATTAACACATAAATATGATTTGGTTTTCCCATCCCCATTCTTTTCCGCTCCACCAGACCTGCCTTTTCCAACTCCTGCAAGGAATTTTTCACTGTACTCAATCCTCTACCTATATGTTCTGCCAGAGTTGCAATCGGATAAACAACAAATACTGCACCTCTTTCATCCGACCACTTTTCATAATTCCTTTCACTTGATGATATATTGCTTCTCCCAAGCAGAAGCGCATATATCATTTTGGCATTCATGCTCAAATCCATTTGTAGTAAAAATCTTGGCATTGGAACATAAGACGGCAATTTCATGCCTTTGTAACAATAACTCATTCTCTCAGCTTCCTTTCTGCTGTAAATTGAGAGAGAATAATTTCCCTCTACCTATAAGCCGAAAAAATGACTGTCTGTCCGAACTTTTTATTTCTTTCACTATACTTGGTCTTTTGTAAAGATAGTCCGGCAATATCAGAAATGTAAATGACAAGGGCTAACGCCACTGCTACGCAGTTCATTGACATTTCTGAAATGCCGGACAGAAGGTAACTAAGACCAAATATGGCTCACTCTGTTTTTCTAACCATTTCATAAAATATATTTTTTACGCAAAAAGAGATATGAGAAATTCTCTCCCATACCTCTTTCAAAATTATTACATTACAAGAGCAAGTTTCGCCTTGTAGCACAAATTTGCCCAAACTGCAAATTTGACCTTTCGGCAATTTGTTGGGGATTACGATTCCCCAAGCCCTCGTTGGCTACACAGTTTTACTAATAGTCATAATAAACTCCTGATTCTTATATTAGATGCTTTTATTCATTAATTCGATTGGAAAAATAAGCATCATTATAATAATTGCAGCCCTCTACTCACTTTTCAATTCAATCAATTCCCGAATATCCTTTATTTCCAATACTTCGAGTATTTTTGCAATATGCGCAAAATTCATAACAGTTCTTGAACCTCTTGCTATATCACTTATTGTTGACTCTCGAATGCCTGTCAAATTTGCTAGTTCTTTTTGAGACATTCCCCTTTCGTCCAATAACTCTTTTAATCTAATAGACACTTTATAACTCATTTCTGCTCCTATTATTTTTGTAATAATACAGTCATATAAGCCAAATCCCATATATTAGAATCTTTTCCTACAGCATTAGGATTATCTCCTATTGATGCAGCAAAATTCATAACTTTAATTGTAAGCTCTGACTTAATCCTTTTCCATACTTTAATAGGTTCTTCTCCATTATACCATTCAAACCTATCCGTTTCAGAATTATAATTAATTAGAGCTCTAAATGATGCTACTACTGGATAAATTAATCCATCTGGTATCTTATAATAAATACTGTTTCCTGAAAATTTACTATAGCCCACTATTTCTCCATCTTTGTATCCTGAATATTTTTTTCTTCCATAACGTCCACCTGTAGAATTATATGCATCAGCAAATTCCATTTCTATAGTATCATAAAGATCAAAAATATCCGGCATTATATTTACGAATTTTCTATAATGCTCTGGATTTTCAAGATAAAACTTGAGCATTGTTCCTTTAGAAGAGTATGCTTGCTTTGGATGGTTTGATGAACTATACTTCTCGATGTCGAACATTCCAATAATAGCCACTATCTCTCTTGCATCAATCATTTTTGACTTTTTGCCTATTGCTTCATCATATTCAATTTGATTCTGTTTAAACGCTATTCTTCCAAAGAATGGCATACCTTCTAACCCCTCTTTGATTGCATCAAATTTATTAGCCAACTCAGCCATTGATTTTTCATCTACTTGGACAGATGTATTTCTTGCTCTTGCCAAATCTTCAATGATATCTTCTACTCCTGTCATTACTTCAAATTGAACATATTGCTCCAAATTGTCTTTTTTGTGTTCACATACAATCTTATATGTATGTCCGCCATCAATATTTCCATGACTAATTTCATCATTAAATTCTAATGTAACTTCCTCTGTTCTGTTGTTATAACTTATATTCCCCGCTGAAACAACTATACCTCTATTTTTCAAATGAAAATAACCATCATTACTTACTAATGATTCTTCTATTGCTTTTGCAACACCTGAAGTAAGCTTTTGTTCACGTGGATTTGTTGCCATTGGTATTCCTTCTGGAACATCCGCTATCTTAGTATAAAAAACATATTTCTTTGATGTACCATTTTCAAACGGATCATCCAGTTTTCTAAAAGAACTACTTTTTACTTTGAATGTTAACTTAATCATATTGTACTCCTTTCTACTCGGTCCCATAGTCCCGAGAGACACATTTTATGCAACTGCGATATCGCTATTTCATAATAGCGCTATTGCGTTATTTTGTCAATATTTTTTAATATACATTTTTAAGAAACTCTATCATCAAGTGGCAGATTACTCTTTCCCCATATTGGCACTTCATTAATCATTGCATGTTACTATATATTTTCTTTTACTTTATAATATAATAATTTTTACAAACCAAAGTGCATAAAAGAGATACAGGAATTCTCTCCTATATCTCTTTCTAATCACACCATTGCAAAGGAAAATTTCTCTTTATCCATATGTATTATATCTTTTTATATTTTCCTCTTCCTGTAAACTCAATAATTCCTTTATCACGCAATACTTGCAGCTGCTGACGTATCTTATCACGTACATGATGGTTATCAGGATGTTTCAACTCCAATATAGGAACAAATTTATACATTTGCTCTAAAGTAAATTCTTTCATTGGAATCTTATTTACACAATTCAAAATATCTAATATCCACCCCCGTGCGTCTAATTTATATTCGCTAATAAAATTCATTTTCTGAACCTTAGATATTACTGTCTCGACAGGTTGTTCTATCTCGTTCTTTACTATATATATCCGTCCTTCTTCTGGAATCTGTTTTAAAACAATATTACAACCTATCCATCCAGATCGCTTAGCAGACATTGATAAAGGTTTTCTCTTTTCTATAATATCTATTGTAAAAAAATGTTTAGGCACCATGATAAAATTTTTCACTCTCATATCACTTTTATCATAGTGCATAAAAAAGAAGTTTGGATTGTTTATTGATTCTATCCTTTCTAACATTGTTGTATACGCACCATCATTGACTTTATTACTGACAGAACCATTTTTACTTTTTAATTCATACTCTTCTGAACAATATGGACAATAAAAATCCGCAACTGGTCTATTATTCTCAAAATGACTAATATAATTACTTCCACAATAAGGACAAAATAGATTCTTATTTACCCAATTTTCAGTAATAACTCTAACTTTTTGAGAATTACTACTATACTGCTCCGCTATCTTTAAATCCATTTGTAAATTCATCTAATCACTCCAATAATGGTTGAAACATAACATTCTTCCTTAATCTATTTTTTATCTTTTCAATGTTATCCCGTAGTATCTCAATTAATATGCAGTTTCTTTTTTGAATCAGTGCAGCCTCTCCAACCACACCACTTCCTGCAAAAGAATCTAATACAACCTCTCCCTCATAAGTTACATACTGCAATATCTGTTCACACAATGATAACGGTAATTCACTTTGATGTATCCGGTCTTTCTTTGCTACCGGTTGCACGTCAAACATAGTTGGCAACATCCCATTACACCCACTCATATAAGATATATGGCCTGTTGCATCTGTCTTCTTTTTATCTATTCGCATATTTCTTGCTTTTCCTTTTGAAAAAAACATTACATCTTGCGTATTTTTTGCTTTTCTTCCGGTATTACTGACAAAAGTACCTTTCTTCCAAGCTACTTTTGCGTAATATACAAAGCCCGCTTCTTTTGCATATTGTTTTATCTGATACAAATATTCATAATTATTTTCATTCTCTGCCGGAAGTATCTCAACAAGAAAGCACCCATCCTTTAATACTCTTGCTTTTTCCTGAAAGTCTTTTAATGTGTATTTAAAACAATCATATTGAGCAAAGGCTCTTGTTCCACCCTTATTGGATTTCATGTCTAGCCATGGATGATCTGTTAAAATACAATCAATAGATTTATCTTTTAGCATAGATAAATCTCTTCCATCACCTTCCATTACAATACACACTTCTTGTCCTCTATCAAGAGTTTTATATATTCCCTTCGCTATTCGTTCAAACTTAATACCAAGGTTCTCATAAATTCTTGCTCTTACCGTTTCCTTGGGTTTATCAGCATTTTGTATATAGGCCTCAGTTAAAGTAAATTTTTCTTTTTCTTTAAAGCATTTAAAAATCTTTTCTGCTAATGACATATCTTTTCCTCCTATGTTATTTAAGTTTTGGATCTTGATCCTACCATAAATGCTGTACATATTAAAGGACCTATATATCATTTAGCATAATTACAATATTTTTATTTCCACCTATAATTTATAATTATAAGATATATGATATTCTTATACAATACTAATCTCTAGATAACAAAAGGAATGGCATCTCGCCATTCCTTTTGTTATCTCATTATCATCTTTTACTTCTGCACAAACAATGTCTTCTGTAATGCATTAAACATTTGCATTGTTCCCTGTATGATTTGGCGTAAAATTGGCGTATCGGCGTAATTGTTTGCCTTTTCCAATTTCCGCTAACCATTGATTTTACTGACTTTTTTGCAAGTCCTATTTATCAAGTGACTTCATTGTCGGGAACAACAATACATCTCTAATTGCCGGTGAATCTGTCAACAGCATACAGAGTCTGTCAAGTCCGTATCCGATTCCTCCTGTTGGTGGCATACCAAGCTCCAATGCGTACAGGAAGTCCTCGTCAGTGTGCTCTGCCTCATCATCCCCTGCTTCGGCGTTAGCATCCTGCTGTGCAAATCGCTCTCTCTGATCGATTGGATCGTTGAGCTCTGAGTATGCATTACACATCTCCCATGTATTACAGAAGAGTTCAAAGCGCTCTACCTTTGATGGGTCAGTAGGTTTCTTTTTGGTGAGTGGTGAGATCTCGATTGGATGATCCATAATGAAGGTTGGCTGGATCAATTCTTTCTCACAGAACTCCTCGAAGAAGAGATTTACGATATCACCCTTCTTGTGGCGTTCTTCGTATTCTACATTTCGCTCTTTGGCAAGTGCTTTTGCTTCTTCATCGGTTGCTACTTCGTCAAAGTCGATGCCGGTGTATTTCTTGATGCACTCTGTCATCGTCATTCTGGCAAATGGCTTTCCAAGGTCAATTTCTGTTCCCTGGTAGGTGATTGTGGTTGAGCCACATACCTTTTCTGCAAGGTAACGGAACATGCTCTCGGTAAGCTCCATCATTCCTTCGTAATCGGTGTATGCCTGGTATAACTCCATCAATGTAAACTCTGGGTTATGTCTGGTATCTACACCTTCGTTACGGAATACACGTCCGATTTCGTATACGCGCTCCATTCCGCCTACAATCAGTCTCTTTAAGTAGAGTTCAAGGGAAATACGAAGCTTTACGTCCTCGTTTAATGCGTTGTAGTGTGTTTCGAATGGTCTTGCTGCTGCTCCACCAGCGTTTGCTACCAGCATTGGGGTCTCTACTTCCATGAAATTGCGTTCTGCCAAGAAATTACGAATCTCCTTCATCATGAGTGATCTCTTTACAAATACGTCTTTGCTCTGCTCATTCATGATTAAGTCGATATATCTCTGACGGTATCTTACGTCTGTATCCGTAAGTCCGTGGAATTTCTCCGGAAGAATCTGTAAGCTCTTGGATAGCATTACGACTTCCTCTGCATGGATAGAGATTTCACCTGTTTTGGTGCGGAATGCGTATCCTTTGATTCCAAAGATATCTCCGATATCCGATTTCTTGAAATCTGCGTAGGAATCCTCTCCGATTGCGTCCCTTGCAACGTATACCTGGATTTTTCCCTTTAAGTCCTGGATATTGCAGAAAGATGCCTTTCCCATGACACGTTTGAACAGCATACGTCCAGCGATGGATACCTGAATTGGTGATGCATCCATGATGGCTCTTCTCTCTTCATAATCCTTTTGAATGACTTCTTTTGCCTGCTGCTCATCCATTCCTTCTACGTTTGGAGCCACGCGTCCTGCTAAAAGCTTTGCCTCATGTTCCTCGTAAAGTGCTCTTACGTCTGTTGAATGATGAGTCTGATCATATTTTGTGATTACGAATGGATCTTTTCCTGCTTCCTGCAGATTAGCAAGCTTCTCATGTCTTACCTTTAAAAGCTGGCTTAGATCCTGCTGTGGTGCCTGGTTGCGGTTCTGCTCTGCCATGTTTTCCTCCTGTATCTTATTCTGCGCGCTGAATCTCTAATACCTTATATCTCAACTCGCCCATTTCTGTCTCTACTACTACTTCATCTCCTACTTTTTTGCCAAGAAGCTGTTTGCCTACTGGTGATTCGTTAGAGATTTTTCCCTTTAAGCTGTTTGCCTCTGTTGAGCCTACGATTTTATATACCAATTCCTCGTCGTACTCACAATCAAGGATTTTTACCTTACATCCGATGCTGATTTTGTCGATGTCTACTTCGTCCTCTACAACAACTTCTGCATTCTTTAAGATTTTCTCAACCTCTTCGATTCTTGCTTCGATGTCACGCTGCTCGTCTTTTGCTGCATCGTATTCTGCATTCTCAGACAAATCTCCCTGTTCACGTGCTTCTTTTATTTTCTGAGAGACCTCTTTACGACGAACTACCTTTAAGTACTCCAATTCGTCCTCAAGTTTTTTAAGTCCTTCGTAAGTCAGAATATTTTTCTTATCCATGTCCTCTTAACCTTCCCAATTTGAATTTTTGGCATTAACTCGCCTAATTTAACCCACGTATTATAACGAATATACTAGCGAATGTCAACTGGCTCTCTATAGCTTCGTAACAATTCCTCCAGCTGTTCGTAGGTTTCCACTTGATTGATTGCTACTCGCAGCTTTGATGAACCTTTGTATCCCGCGGTGTACCACGCGGCGTGCTTGCGGATTTCCCGAATTCCAATGTATTCTCCTTTGAACTCGATTTGCATTTTTCCATGACGCAATATCATGTCTACCACTTCTTCATAAGTTGGTTTAGGAAGTGTCTCCCCTGTTTCCAGTTTATGAAGGATCTGCCTAAATATCCACGGATTTCCCTGAGCGCCTCTGGCTATCATAAAACCGTCACAGCCCGTCTGCTCTTTCATTGCCACCACATCTTCCGCCGTCAGTAAATCTCCATTTCCGATGACGGGGATATTTACGGCTTCTTTTACCTGTCGAATTATCTCCCAATCCGCTTTTCCTGAATAATACTGTTCTCTGGTTCTTCCATGAACTGCTATGGCTGCTGCTCCTGATTCCTGGGCCACATGTGCCATCTCCACCGCATTGATATGATCTTCGTCGAAGCCCTTTCGTATCTTCACCGTTACCGGCTTTTTGATTGCCTTCACAGTTGCTTCGATGATTTTGCCGGCTAATACAGGGTCCTTCATAAGTGCCGAGCCTTCATGATTGTTTACAATCTTTGGCACCGGACATCCCATGTTGATATCCAATAGATCAAAGGGACGTTCTTCGATTTTGGCAGCCATGCTGGACATGATCTTAGGATCACTTCCAAAAAGCTGCAGAGACACCGGGCGTTCTTCCTCTTTAATGGCCAGCAAGCTTTCTGTGTTTCGATTATTATATAGGATTCCTTTGGCGGATACCATCTCCATACACAAAAGTCCTGCACCTTGTTCCTTGCATAGCAAGCGAAATGGCAGGTCTGTTACTCCTGCCATAGGTGCTAATATCAAGTTGTTTGGTAATGTCACATCTCCAATCTTAAGAGGTGCGAGTTCTTGTGGTTTCAACGATGTCATACCTTACTTTCTATTTTGTTTTTTATAGATTCGGTATATTCCTTCCAGCGTAAGATTGGCATCGTAGATGTCGATAAAATCTGTTTCCTGTGATATGATGCGTCCCAATCCTCCGGTGGCTACTACCTTAATATTTTCTTCTTTTGCTTCCTCTTTAATCCGTTTTATCAGATATTCTGTCTGTCCAATCTGTCCATACACCAGTCCTGATTGCATGCTGGATATGGTTTCTTTTCCAAGGACATGGTCCGGTTTTTTGATCTCAATTTCCGGAAGCTTTGCTGCATCTTCCCATAATGCTTTTGCGGAGATTCGAATTCCCGGTGCCGTGACGCCACCCACAAAGGCGCCGCTTCCGTCTACCAAGTCGTAAGTGGTTGCTGTACCAAAATCAATAACGATACATGGTCCCCCATATATCTCATATGCTGCCACTGCATCTACGATTCTATCTGCTCCAATCTGCTGTGGATTTGGGGTTACGATGCGAATCCCTGTCTTGATTCCTGCTTCTACCACAATTGGTTCGATATGGAAATATTTAATCAGCGCACTCTCTAAGGAGTGCATTACATTTGGCACTACAGATGCAATAATGGCATCTGAAATCTGGTTATGTGAAATGTCGTTGTTCTCTAGCATCTCACTTAACATCATTCCGTATTCGTCCGATGTTCTTGGTATCTTTGTGGTAATACGGAAATTGGCAATCAGTTTTTCATTTTCAAATACACCTACTGTTATATTCGTGTTGCCTACATCAATGGTTAGTATCATGCTAGTCCTCCTCGTCGAAGCCTTCCCCCAAAAATACAATACGGTAATAGGTCTGTACTGCTTCTAGGAGTTCTCTTTTGGTATTTTGGTATTGTTTGATTTTTAGCACGCTTCCGATTTCGTCATAGAGCAAGTCTCCCTCGTCGTAGGAGGTGACAAACTCAAGCTCTCCATCTTCATCAAATACTAACTGCATAATACCACCTACATCTTCGGTGAAAAGCACGCACATAATACGCAGCTCTTCCTTGATGCTGTCTGGTAATCCTACAAAGTTTTCGTTTAGATAATATTTTTGATTGTATGCACTGGCGCCGCAAAGTACGACTCCGTCAATTTGATTTTTTCCCATTGTTTTTCCTATTCTGTGTACCCGTGTAATCCTCGTACTGACACCTCTCCACTGGATACTAGTCTTCTTGATTCCCAGGTGTCTACAATCAGCTCGCCTCTCTCTGTAATTCCCATGGCTTTCCCTTCGAAGGGTTCCTTGGGATCCAGAACGCGCACAGTCCTTCCCTTGTTCACCAGCAGACTGTTATATTCTCGAACCAGCTGACTGAGGTCCTCTGTTTTCATGAAAATCTCGTAATAGTTCTCGAACCATTCCAGAATTCTCTCAATCAAATCGGCTCTTCGAACCGTCTGCCCTGTAGCCTTATATATGGAGGTGGCGATTTCCTTCAATTCTTCCGGAAATTCCTTGGTGTGGACATTGATTCCGATTCCAATGACAATGTGATTGATATAATCAAACTGCGCACTCATCTCTGTCAGAATTCCACATACCTTTCGGCTATCCATAATCAGATCATTGGGCCATTTGATTCCTGCAATTTCCCCTGTCACCTCTTCGATGGCCTTTGACACCGCCAAAGCCGCTACCAAGGTGAGCATAGATGCATTCCCCGGATTCATTTCAGGCTTCAACATGATGGTCACTGCTATGGCATCTCCTAGAGGGGTTTCCCAGCTTCGTCCTCTTCTGCCTCTGCCGGCTGTCTGCTGGTCTGCGACTACTACAGTTCCGCTGATACTTCCGTTATCTCCAAGCTCCTTCGCCTTATTGTTGGTGGAGTCAAGGGATGAATAGTAGTAAAGCTCCTGACCTATCCATTTGGTTTTTTGAATACTTATCAGCTCTTCCCTGGATAATACATCCGGTGCTGAGCAGATGCGATACCCTCGATTGGTCACCGCTTCGATTTCATATCCTGCCTCCTTTAGGCTATTGATTGCTTTCCACACGGCAGTTCTTGAAACCCCAAGCTTCTGACACAGTTCCTGGCCTGATACATAACCGTCACTTTCCCTGAGGGCTGTTAAGATTTTTTCCTTCATAGGTTTAGCTTTCTCCTAATGTAGCCAACATAATTGCTTTGATGCTGTGCATGCGATTTTCTGCTTCATCAAAGACTACCGATCTTGGTCCTTCAAATACTTCGTCTGTTACTTCCATTTCCGTAAGACCAAATTTCTCATGTATTTCTTTTCCCACACCGGTTTTTAAATCATGGAAGGCCGGTAGACAGTGCATAAAAATTGCAGTATCTTTTGCGTTTTCAAAAGCCTTTTCATTTACCTGATATGGAAGAAGGTCTTTGATCCTCTCTTCCCAAATCTCTGCCGGCTCACCCATAGATACCCATACATCTGTGTAGATGACATCGGCATCCTTCGTTGCCTCCGCTACATCTTCTGTAAGACGGATAGTTGCTCCTGTTCTTGCTGCTACTTCCTCACAGTATTCTACCAATTGGTTCTCCGGGAAATACTTCCGATTCGTACATGCCACAAAGTGTATTCCAAGCTTTGCACAGGTAACCATAAGGGAGTTTCCCATGTTGTACCTTGCATCTCCCATGTATACAAATTTCTTTCCCTTGAGCTCCCCTAAATGCTCCCGAATGGTAAGCATATCCGCAATCATCTGTGTTGGATGAAATTCATTGGTGAGTCCATTCCACACGGGAACTCCTGCGTATTTTGCAAGCTCTTCCACGATTTCCTGTCCATAACCACGATATTCGATTCCATCGTACATTCTTCCAAGAACACGGGCGGTATCTGCAATACTTTCTTTCTTTCCAATCTGAGAACCGGATGGATCCAGATAGGTACAGTGCATTCCAAGATCGTGAGCCGCCACCTCAAAAGAGCATCGTGTTCTGGTGCTTGTTTTCTCAAAAATCAAAGCTATGTTCTTTCCTATCAGGCTATTGTGCATGATTCCCTGTTTCTTTTTCTCCTTGAGCTCTGCTGCCAAATCCACCAGATATAAAATCTCTTCCGGTTCAAAGTCCATTAACTTTAAAAAATTGCGACCCTTTAAATTCATCCTGTCTCCTCCTCTATTTCTTTCCGTCACTCTATAGTTTTAGCCTATTTTACCCCACTTTCTCACGTATGAAAAGACATAAAAGAAAAAAGCTGTGGTAACCTTCTTTGCTACCACAGCTTTTGAGTCGTTATATTGGTTTCATTTTAGTAGAACACCATGTTTCCAATGACGATTCCACTTTTTCCTGAAGTTGCAGCGTTGAAATGGAGAAGACCGCCTGTATTATCCATTCCCGATAATGCCGCCTGTGCCGCAGATATTGATGAGGCACTTGGTCCACTCTGTAACCAACGAGACAAGGCTCCGTTATATGCAGGACTAAACTGTCCGCTCTGATAAATTACATCGTAAAGTGTGGAAGGATAGCTTCCGCTCTTCATACGGTTACATACTACTGCTCCTACTGCAAGCTGTGCATCATAGTATACGCTACCACATTCTGCCTCAATAAGAGCTGCAAGTAAGGTTACATCATCTGTGCTTGCTGCTAATGCGGCTCCGTAGCTTACTGTCTGCTGTCTTTCCTGTGCCGCTTTTTCTGCTGCGGCAGCTGCAAGTGCTGCAGCCTCTTCCTCTGCAGTAACACCTACTGTAGTATGGAGTCCTACTGTTACGAATTCCGAGCTTACATAACAAGTAGTTCCATTATATGAGATTGCTGTCCATCCGTCTTCCACCACTGCATCAGTATCAACCGTAAGGACCTCTCCCTGGGCTAACACCTTAACCACTTCAGCTTCGGTTGTCATATCTGCCCGAAGTCTGAGGCAATCCTCGTTAACAGTTGCCACGGTTGGACAATTTTCTTTTGCATAGTTCATTGCATCCGTTCCAGTTACACAGTACTGGTTTGATACATATCCTGTGACATTTCCTGATGAAATCAGGGTCCATTCAGATCCAGCTTCTACAATCGTAGCTAAATCTCCCTTTCTGAGCTTTCCAACCACCATGGATTCCACATCTGCATTCTCCCGTACATTGAGAGAATCCTCAATGTTGGTCATGAGTTTGTCCTGCCATTCCTGCTCTTCTGGTGATAATTCCGGTTCAACCGGTGTTGTTTCTTTTGCAGAGGCAACCATTTCAACCTCTACTTTTGTAACGGTGACAACCTCACCAACTTCTTCATAAGCGTCCATCTGTACATTGTTCAATGCACTGGTGACACCTGCAATACCATTCGTTTCGAAACCAGACTCGACTTCCTTTACCCCTACATTGCTGTATGGGATTGCTGTGATTGTCAGAGCTCCTGCAAGACCAAGCACTGCAAGACTTTCAACCACACGTTTGTTTCGTCTCATACTTTACCTCCATGAAATGTCTTTACCATCTTTAACATTAGTGTGACACTTCAATTTGTTTTTTAAACATTTTATTTCAATTGTTACGAATTTATTACGAGGTCGATTATAGCAAACCCTATACAGGTTGTCAAATTTTTGGGGCCAAATCCGCGTTTTCTATTACATTTTTACTAAAAAATTTTTTCCAAGATGGCAAAACGCAAGAAAATGAGCTCCTATGTATGGAAAACATTTGTTACAAATTACATAATCCTCTTTGCCCCACTAAAGCAATAAAGAATTATCTTTGTGCAGATTTTAGGGAAAAATTTCCTTCAAAACGGTATTTATCAATTGATTTTGGGTTTTTTCATCCATTTTTTCATGATTAAGGCTGGTTTTATAGTTATTTCCCTCCACATTTTGCTTTAGCCATTGTTCATAGGACATCTCTTTTCCCGGTTCTGTTTCCGTCATCTGCTCATATGTGGTATTTCCGGCCATATACTCCTCTAATGATTCCATGGTTTTTCTTATACGCTTGTCCAGCCTTCTTATCTTTTGTGCAAGGACTCCAAGCAAAATGACAACCAGTAGATATGCTACTGAAATCATCCCTACCTGAAACCAGCTTTGATATGTCTGGTAGAACCAGATTACCTGCTCCATATTATGTTTCCTCCTTACACTTTTTCTTCCTACTTATTATATAGAAAGAACTCTTTCAAAAAAAGAGAACGGAAGGCATTTTTCATCGCAAGTTTCGACATCAGATGCACATATGGCTCAGGACTTGACTTTTCTTTTTCCTCGTATATGATGTTCATAGACTTAGTTGAAAATCAATCTCCGTATTATTACATATACTAATATGGGAAAGACGAGGACATAGAATATGAAAAAAATATTGATGACAGGAGGCGGAACCGCCGGACATGTTACGCCAAACATCGCTTTAATGCCGGCATTAAAGGAAGCTGGATACGAAATCTCCTACATAGGTTCCTATGAGGGAATGGAGAAGGAGCTCATTAAGGAGCAGGGTATTCCATACTACGGAATCTCTCCCGGAAAATTGAGACGTTACTTTGACTGGAAAAACTTCTCAGATCCTTTTAAGGTATTGAAAGGATACGGGGAAGCCGTTCATCTGATTAAAAAGCTAAAACCAGATGTGGTCTTTTCAAAAGGTGGATTTGTGTCTGTACCGGTAATCTTTGCAGCAAAGCACTGCCACGTGCCGGCCATCATCCATGAAAGCGATTTAACACCGGGTCTTGCTAACCGCTTGGCGATTCCCAAAGCGGAAAAAGTATGCTGTAACTTCCCAGAAACGCTACAGTACCTTCCTGACGGTAAAGCGGTTCTCACAGGATCTCCAATTCGCCAGGAGCTGTTACATGGTTCCAGAGAGAGGGCCATTGCCTTATGCGGCTTCAAGGATGACAGGAAACCTGTTCTCTTAATTGTTGGTGGAAGCCTTGGCTCTAAGAATATCAATAACGCCGTACGAAGCATTCTTCCGGAGCTTCTATCCAATTTCCAGATTATTCATCTCTGTGGAAAAGGAAATCTAGATGCATCTCTACAGGGCGTCGTGGGATATGCACAATTTGAGTATGCCAAGGAGGAACTTACGGATTTCTTTGCACTTGCTGATTTGGTTATTTCTCGTGCAGGAGCCAACTCCATCTGTGAGCTTCTTGCACTTCACAAGCCAAATATTTTGATTCCGCTTTCTCAGGCTGCCAGCCGAGGAGATCAGATTCTCAACGCGAAGTCCTTCCACAAGCAGGGATTCTCGTATGTATTGCAGGAGGAACAGCTCACAAAAGAAACCTTATTAGCTGCTGTATCTGAAGTGTATGAAGAACGTGATAAATATCGCCATGCTATGGAGAGCAGCTCCCAGCAGGACTCTATTCAAGTAATCATGAACTTAATCGAAAATGTAAAAAAATAGTTTGAATAACCCAAAAGCCGATATCTGATCCTCCATAACGGATTGACAGATATCGGCTTCTTTCTTACAGTTTCATTCTCCGACAGATGTCCTTCATCTCTTCCTCCGGGAACTCATTTGGTTTCCAGGTTACCATTGGCATATTCTTCTCCTTGTATCTTGGAATCAGATGCATATGAAAATGGAACACGGTCTGACCGGCAGCTTCTCCGTTGTTCTGAACGATATTGTAACCGTCACAGCCTAGCACATCCGTCTCTTTCTGAATAATCTTCTTTGCTAGCTTAATTGTCTTTTCCAACAAAGCATCCGGCATCTCATATACGTTATCATAATGCTCTTTTGGCAAAATAAGTGCATGTCCCTTTGTAGCAGGACTAGCATCTAAGATTACGTTGAAGTCCTCATCCTCATAGATACTGTTGGTAGGAAATACCCCGTTGGCTAGTTTACAAAAAATACAATCATCCTTCATTGGAACGCTCCTTTCTATTCTCCAAAATGAAATACTTGATCCAGCATCCTTAGTGTTTTAAAATTCCCTTTTGCTGTCATCTCTCCCGTCATAAATGCTCTCTGGAATGTCATACGCCCTTCCATAATGGCATTCATAACGTCAGTGGAAATCTTTGCAACAACATCTGCATCTTCTCCTTTGGCACTTCCATAAGTGGCCTCCAGACGAGTTTCCTTTACCTTAAGAAGCAGGGAATCCTTCACTCCCTCTATCATAAAGGAATAACTGGCTACAAATCCCGGCTGTGGTACAAAGTGTGCCTTAAGGTCTTCGATGTAAGGTGTATCCTCCTGCTCCTTTGCCTTTCCAAGAAGGCCCTTGAACATAGAGGCAAGCTCCTCAATATCTTCCTTTTGCTGTTTTACATAAGTATCATCTGACACATACTTAGAGAGCTGTTCACTCTCCTGTGGGGTCAAATTCATCTGTGGAGTACAAAGTACCGTTCGCTTAATTGCCTGATTACTGGTAGGAAGGTTCTTCACCTTCTGCGAAATGGTACGATAAAGATTCTCCGCTTTTTTCTCAATAATACGATTGTATTCCTGATTCATCTCAAAAGTAACAAGGTCTTCCACATATCCGCAGATACCATCACAAGGAAGCCCTCCAAGAATCTCCCACGCATTTGCTAAGGTCATCTCTCCTTCACGTTCTCCATATGTAGTGGACATTACAATCGGCTGCATATAAGTTGTTCCGAATTTTTCTTTGTCTCCATATAGCCAACATGCATCCAGAAACTGTTGCATATATCCGCCAATTCCCAACCATTCAACCGTGGTGGCAAGGATAATTCCATCCGCCTCTTTAATGGTCTGTGGTAACGTTGCAATCTCGTTCTTATATTCATATATGTTGAATCTCTTCACTTCCACCCGAAGTTCTTTTAAAACTTCTTCCATCTTGCTAATTACATATAAGGTTGGGTCATCTAAGAGGCCTCTGCCTCCATAGTAGATATGTATTCTCATGTGATCTTCTCCCGTGAAAGGCATATTTCTTTTCGTGCCCTGTTTCTAAATCCTAGTATATGATTTTTAGAGCACAAAAACAAGAGTAAGACCACTTCCCATGTACGAGACCGCTCAATGCGTGTTAAATAAACCGGTACTTTACATCTGCAAAGCAGATAAGATCACTGGAATGAAGAAGTCTTGGCTCCTTATAGGAAAGAAGCTCATCATTCAGATAGGTACCGTTGGTGCTATTTAAATCTTCTATATAATAGCCATCCTCCATTTTTCGAATTTTGGCATGATGTCTGCTTACGGTCTCCTTCTGTAAAAGTAGGTCTGATGCCTGATCTTTTCCTACTGTGCAAACCTCCTTTTGAATGTGATAATCCGGATACGTATCTCTTCCCTCGTATAAAAGCAGCCCCTCTTCTCGCAGATTCCCCTGTCCAATGCATACAGTGGGATGAATCTCTATTACCGGCTCCAATTCCTCTTCTTCCTCTGTGTCATAGAAAAAGTCTGCCTGGGAAAGCTCTTTTTTCTTGGTGCGTTCCGGTATCAAAGGAGTTTTAAATAGCTCTCTGATACGACCCCAGGTCTCCTGCATGGCTGCCCATATCTCTTGCGTCTTTCCCAATTCGTTCCGCCAGTCCCTCACACCGGTTTCGCTTACCGGACATGTCTCCTCCACCTGTTTTTTCAGAACCCCTTTTTCCTCTTGTTTTCCTGTTCGATCAGCCTTACTAACCTTTTCTCTGCTTATCCATCTCTCGAAACTACCGGTTCTCGCCTCATTACTGCTTCTTTCCGTATAATTGGTTCTTTCTACACTATTTGTTCGATCTACGTTGCGAATTCGATCCTGCTTTGCTACCTTATCCGACTTTCTTTTTCCCTCTGTCGCCTTTCCCAAGCCATCCATCTCAGAATTATCCTGTATTTGCGGATTTCTCTCATTTCTCCTCTGAACAATAAACTCTCTGATATCCAGGATATTATAGCCCTCACGTAAGGTCTTTTCATATATCCCATAGCCTAGTCTTACCATTTCTTCGTCTTTATGATCAATACGCGTTAGAAGATATTCCATTAGCTGCTGAAAGCCAAGCGAAATGTCTTGTGTGTTCTCCGGATATACGCAAAAAAGGACTTCCTGCGTCTGATTGGAGATATATACCAATTCCGGTTCCAGCTGCAGGCAATTTATATCCAACAGATTCCATTCCAATATTTCTATCTCGCTACAAACACTTAGAATCACCTGCTCAATAAATGCAACTGATACATCCTGAAGCCTGCAGTATGTGTCCAGGGACTGTTTTCCTGTAATCTGGTACCAGTATTCTCCCCGCCCATCCATAAAGCATCGTTCCACCGGAATCAAACCGGGCAATTTCTTTTTTAGTATCAGTCTCTCATCAAACTCATTGATTCTACTAACCGGTATTTTCATATAGCTTCCTGCGATATTTCTTTGATAAGACACCTCACGATTCATCATCTGTCAGTTCCTCCCATATCTCCTTCCAACCTTGGCTATCGTAAAATCTCCCCACTGCCCATAGATTTGATTGGTAGATTTCCGTATGAATAATCTCCTGGTACAGGGAGATGGCCAATTGCACAGCTACAACAAACACAAAAAGGAACAGAGGAACTAACACCGCCGCCTCTATTGAATAACTTCCAGAATTCCTTGTGCCGTGTTGATCAGATACGAGATGAGCAGAAACGGTACAAAGGGAATTGTCTCCTTTCCTGACTTTTTCTTCACGACAATCAGATACACCCCTACCAGTCCCGCCAGAAAAACTGCCGTTACACAACACGTAATTGTAAGTACTCCTCCTGCCCATGTCCCCATTAACAGAAGAACAACTCCGTCCCCTATGCCAATCATTCCTCTCGAAATCACAGCAATCGCAATCATCATAATTCCTACAAATATTCCCGCTCCAAAATTCCTCCACTCTAATCCCCCTTTCCAGATCTGTAACAAGGAACCAAGTACAATTCCGACCACACAAACCCAAAAGAAAATCTTCTTTCTGACACAATCCAAAGCGGTATTTACCCCCAACAAAACCAGCAATACCAACCATCGTGCTACTTCCATGTTCTCACTTCCCTTTCCTTACCCATTCCATCATTCTGCCCTTTTTTCACAGTAATAACATAGACGTCTGCCCCCAATCTCTTCCATGGGAATCATTTGTACCGTTCTTCGAAGACTCAGGCAATCTGATTTCCTATGATAAAAGGTTCCGTAATCCGTAATATATATCAGATTCTCCATTCCTTCCTTTTTCCCACAATAGGGACAAGGTTGATAACAGCTTCCTTCTTTATTTCGAAGCTCCTTCACCTGGTCCAAAGTGGTCTGTTTGGTAGATAATTTAAGACTCTGACATCCTTTACTGGTGTGATACACCTCTGACTCTCTGGTCACATATACCCAACTATCTTTTTCTGGTCGATAAGGCGGTCTCCCGGTCCATTTCTTCCCTGTACATCCCTGTATCATACTGATTTCTCTTATCTGGAAAAATCCCACAGGAAGCGTGAGATCATATAACACCTGAAGCTCCACATACTCCCCTCCCACTTCCGAGTCCATAAAATAGATTCCCATGGGACCACCTGACACGTAACGTTCTACATAAGGATCCTCTTTTAAGGAATCCCAGAACATGGCTTCCACTACCAGATAATTTAGATTACCGTCTGTCACCGCCGATGTTACTGCTGCTTCTCTGCAGGTTTTGTTTAAGGCTTCCTGCACGCTTCTTTGAACCTGCAAAACGCGAAACAGAAATAAGAACATCACCAAAAAACCGGTAAGAATCGGTAGCACCACCGCCGCTTCTAAAGTCAGGCTTCCGAAGGAGCATAGGGGTGTCTTCTGTTTTTTAGTGCATATACACACCGGGAGAGATTTGCCTTGTAAAGAAGTATTGTTTACAGATGACACCCTTATGCTCCCTCCTTTCTCATTGCATATAGAAATATCCCTGATTTCCAATCACCTTTTTCCCGGAATGGTCGGTTTCTCTTAAGGATAGCCCACTTAAGATTCCCGGGTATTCATAGGTATACTGAATTTGGGCCTCTACCATGATGTGGTCCACACAGAACTCTTCATACCCTTCTTGAAGTCTGATATTCCCCTCTATCAGATCAAGAGCTCTCTCAGAAATGACCTTATCTGATTTTGTATACAATAGACCCACCAAATATTGTTCATACGTTAATCCCATTTCACTTTCCTTGGCTGTCACAAACGATGTCTTGTACTGCCCTATGCAAGACAGATCACTTGTCCATGTATCCGACGTTTTCCACATAGGAATTTTCTTCCCGGCAAGTAATCCACGAACATCCAAAAGCGCCTCAGCAGAAGCCCAAGCAATCAAAATTCCTTGCTTAATTGCCTCCACCACAAGAGGATTCCCTGACGCTGCACCTAATGTTGTGGCAATCCCATAAGCCTGAGCCATTTTTGCCGTATCCGTCTGCAAATACCCGTAATTGGCCATCTCCCGAATCACAAATAGTTCCTTTACAACACCCTTTAAATTCTCTTTGTCCGTGTCAAGTCCATGAATCAGATACTCGAGCTCATAATCAAGTATCTGATTCTGGTCCGTTTCCATGGTGCTGTCATATTCGTACCCCTGAAAATGTTCTTTACAGTACAACCTCATTAAAAGAGAATCAAGGCACTGGTTATCCACTTCATAAACAGGCTCTATTGCAGAGGTAAGACTTTTTCCAACAGCATATTGCCTGTGAGAGGGCGCATTTTCCAGTTCTACCGCTTTGTATGACAGTGTCTGCGGATTTTCTACCACAAGGCCCAAAAAACCGGCCTCCTCACATGACACCCTGTCTCCTACCGGCGTATCCTCCACCGAAACAGACACATCCTCCCCTTTTTCATTGGTTAGGTTCTCTAACACTTCACATGCTTTTTGATAGTACGTTTCCCCTTCTTCACAGCCCTTAAGCAATTCCGGAAATTCCTTTGTCTTCTCTTCAACTGACCAAAGCTCCTCCACTCCGTATTTTCTGGCCATAACTCCGGCTGCCATACGCGTAAATACTTGCCCCTCTTGATCCGTCAAAAGTCGGTAATGTACAAAGTCCGTATTTTTTAAGGATGCACAATACAAGCTCCATGCATCCGAAATAAAAGTGGGGATTGGATGAAGCGCTGCTCTGCTATAGCTTTGGGCTGCAATTTCCTGTTCCTTAAAATCAATTTCCCCTTCTATGCAATCCACTCTGGCTCCCAGAATATGGTAATCCTTCCATAAGGGCCTCTCATAATCTGCAAAAATGGACTCCGTAATCACATCCGAGTTCATCTGCAGAATACTCTGCATTTGATACTCTCTGGCCATTCCAAAGAAGGTCACTATAATCGCAACCAGAAACATACAGCTTAAACTTGCATAGATTGTGAAGCTTCCTTTCGCTTCCTTACACAGCCGCCGCATCATTTTGAATGGTCTTAAAAATGTCATTCAGCAGATTGGTAAGCTGATCTCGAAAAATCACCACAGCACCAATCAGCACCACCAACAAGAGCAGCATTTCGATTACACCCACAGCGTCCTCTTCTCTTAAAAATCTGGTCATTTGTTCCTTTGCCTTTGTCATCATTTTCATCATACGTTCCCTTATCCTTTCTTTTTTAATATCTTTATATTCGAAATGAGAGCAGTGCAGGAACCATAACAATTCCAAACACGATACAGAGAAGTCCCATCATTGGTAGGAGCATTTTGGTTCCCGCTTCTTCTCCCATTTTCTTCACATAGTTTTTTTGATTGAGATAAGCCTGCTGCGCTTCATAGGTGATTTCCTCCACAAAACGACCTCCGCCTTCTCTTTTTTGTTGCATCATCAATCGAATCCATCTGCGATACTCCTGCAGACCAACCCTTTCGGCAAGCTCCTCAAATGCCTTGCGCTCTGATTCACCCTCCTTAATTTCCCATAACGTTCTAGACAGCTCCTGATAGATGGGATGCATTTCCCTTTCCTTTTCCGAGGAAGCTCTCTGCTCCACCAGCTTTTGTAGAGCCTGCGGAATCGTCATTCCCGCCCCAAGCAAAACGGAAAAAAGCCCAAGTACTTCCGGATAATCCATTCTTAATCTATGCTGGTACTGTTCCTTTTTTTCTTTCTTCTTTTCCTCCTGAAGAAGCAGCAAAAGAATCCCAACAATCACTTCCAGTGCAATAATTTTCAACCCGTAAAAATGATATTGTTTTTTCCATTTCAGAGAGTACCCCTTCAACTCCGTCGGAAGCTTTAAGGCATCCTCACTTCTATCTGACTCACTGAGATATTGTTCTAATTCCTGCTGCAGCACTTGAAGTATCTGAGGCTCTTTTTGAATAATGGTAATGGGGATTTCGTAGTATTGGACAGCATCTCCTTCCGCTGCATCCGCCAAAGCGAGCTTGACTTCAACCAAAATGTCCAGCCCCTCCTTGGGAATTCGTTCCATCCGAATCGTTCCATCCTTCGTCACAACATCTGCCGGGGAGAATTCATAGGTTGCTTTTACCTGACCGTGGCACAAGCTTTCAACCAGACATAGTGGTTCTGAGATTTCATCAAATGTCTCATTGTCCCCCAGCATCCTTCTCTGTTGTTCTAACATGGCTTCTTCCAATACTCTGTCTCTTTCCTCCGAGGTGTAGGATTTGGCATCCACCTTGATTTCATAGGGAATACCCTCCCCTAGCTCCGGCACCTCCAAATAGTATTGGTAGGTCTCCGGTTGACTACCGGCATCCCTTCTTTTGATTACTTCAGTATCCTGCACATGCTCACAGATATCTGCAAGCAATCCTACTGCCAAAAGCACCAACGCTAATAGCAGGAGTCTTTTCGGGTTCACCTTTATGCGTTCCTTCATATCGTCTTTACTCCACCTGAATTGTCATTAGTTTATAGGATAAGGCCATCAAGCCCAGATACATCAACAAGCATACCGTCATGAAGCAGCTTCCCCCAAAGCTGTGATACAAAGGATCCAGATAATCTCCGGAGCTTAATCGCAGATAGCCGATAATTCCAAGTGGAATCACATTCATAATTCTCAACTCCAGCATCTTCCCGGACATTACCACATGGATCTCTTCCTCTGTCTCCCACTTATCTCTCATACATTCCATGGTGTGTTCAACAATGCCAATCATATTTCCACCCCCACGTTTACCAAAGGATATCACTTCCCCGAAGTTTTCTATGTCCTTTAGACCGGTTCGTTGCCCAAATTCCAGCAAAACCTTTTCTACCGGTTTCCGAAGCTGTACCTCCTTGTTCATGGCAATGATTTCCTGATACATGAGGCTCTCATTTCCATATTGCTTTTTCATTTCCGGTTCTGCCTTTACCATGGCATTTTCCAGAGAACTACCCGTGGATAAAAATGTAGATAAAATCTGAATGAAATCCATAAACTCCTTTTTGAGCTGACGGTTTCTCTTTTCTTTTCGTTGCCGTTTCCATATCTTAGAAACGATCAACACTACCGGAATCAGCCCTAACATGCCCCACTTACTGTCATAAAACAAAAAGGACATAAGCAGGGTAATGCCCGATGACAGCATCAAAATAATCAGCTTTTCCACCCATTTCGTACGATAGCTTCTATAATCCATCTATTTCCTCATGTCCTCCATACAGCTGTAGCTTCCAGGTATTTTTTAATTCTCCGACCTTTTTTAATTCTTCCTGTTCCCTATGATATAAGCTGTGCAACACAACCTGATGATCTTCAACTCCGCATACCTCCTTGATCTCCATCACTTTTCGACTTCCATCTCTTGCCCTTGCCAGATGGATCATAAGATCAATTCCCGATGCGATCTGTTGACGAATGGCATCCACCGGGAGATTCATCCCCATCATGACCATCGTCTCCAGGCGGTGGATCATATCCTCACAAGAGTTGCTATGGGCCGTAGAAAGACTCCCGTCATGCCCCGTGTTCATGCTTTGAAGCATGTCCAATGCTTCCGCACCTCGACATTCCCCTACTACGATTCGATCTGGTCTCATACGAAGGGATGCTCGGATCAAATCCCGAATGGTGATTGGTTGCACTCCTTCCATATTGGCATTTCTCGTTTCCAGCCTTACCAGATTTTTGATTCCCTGTATCCGAAGCTCAGCAGAGTCTTCAATGGTAATTACCCTCTCTCCGGAAGGAATATAGTTGGATAAGGCATTGAGAAATGTCGTTTTTCCGGAACCTGTTCCACCTGAGATAAAAATGTTGTATTTTGCCCTCACCATATGTTCTAGAAAATTTGCCACTTCTCGAGAAATGGAGCGGTATTCTATCATTTTTTCCATTGATATTGGCGCCTCCGGGAATCGTCGTATGGTCAAAACGGAACCATCAATTGCCACCGGGGATAACACAATGTGCACTCTGGAGCCATCCGCAAGCCTGGTATCTACCATAGGATTTGCCTGATTTACCACACGATTATGTCGCGATACAATGGTTTGCAGAAGGTCCATCAATTTTTCTTCCGACAGAAATTTCTTATGATATTGGTGGATGATTCCCTCTTTTTCATAAAAGATGTTGTTCGGTCCATTCACCATTATTTCCGTGACCTGAGGATCATCAATCAGCTCTTGCAATACATCCATTTTCCTCAGAGAATCAAAGATTTCTTTTTCAACCTCCGCCTTTTCCTTCAGGGAGACCGCCTTTCCTTTTAAATATCTGCTTGTCTCATAGGCGATAATATTCTTTAATTCTTGGTCACTTGTATCTCTGTCCAGATCTAATCTTGAGAGCACTTCCTTTCGAATCTGAGCGCTATGAGATTCCAACTCGATCCCCTACACTTCCCATCTTTCGAATCATATCTCCAAGCTCATTCCATTTCCACTGTTCCACAATTCGTTCACAGCTGTTGGAGAATGTAGTAATCGGCAGCTGTACCTTTTGCACTCGTTGAAGAAGTCCATCATATCCCCGGTCCTTTAGTTCTTGCCGGAACTCATATTCTCTCCACTGACACAACCCCCCTTTTCCTTCCAAGAGGTATAATTGCTCCATCCGATTTAACAGTTCAAAAAATCCCTGGAATCTGCTTCCAAAATTGATGATTATTTGTTCATAGGAAAGCTCCGTCCGTAAAAGTTCCAAAAGCTTCAGGTATTCCTTTGCCCCCACTTCACTGATTACCTCGCTATTGGCCGCAGGATACACCAGATCCATTTTGTCCAGATGTCCAATACATGCTAACATTCTTTCCCTTCCTATCTCTTTCTCCTGGGAAGCCAATATCAGATCCTCCAGCCCCATGGTTTCTTCCCCGGAGATTAGCTGAGAAATTCCACTGTTCTCCTGCAAATCTAAAAGCAGTACTCTCCTTTGATCCGATAGAATCGCCCCAAGAGTCAACGCAAATGGCAATTGATATTGATTGTCTGCCAAGGAATATACCCCGAGCATAGGCATCTCCGGTTTTAACTCTCCTCCGTTATATATCGCCGTCACATCCTTTGCCACTCGCTTTTCAATCTCATTCATAAGACTTCGAACCTCCTGGTATTTTTCTGTCCAGGTCACCACTTCCTCGGAGAGAATTGAGCGCTCCAGTTTGTTTTCATTTAGATCCTGCACATCCTCCAGAAGATACAATATCGGCATCCTTTGGGAGAGCTTTCCCCAAGGGATTTTTCGCAGTGTCTCCTCATCCTGATCACAGCAGACCAGGATATCATAAGTGGTTTCTATGGTGTCCGATTCCTTCTTCATGAGCATCTCTAACAAATCCAGCTCCTGTCCAAAAGCATGTATCTCCACACTATCCCGATAATGGTTCATCAGACAGGACACAATTCTTTTTCCATACTCCACATCACCAAGTGCCAATGCCAGTTTTGTTTTTCTCAAATAAATCCCCCCTTCGTAATTAGCAATCCCAACAGTATTGCTACGGAAAAATGCATCAGATGCTCCTTCTTTTTTCTTCCTTCATATTCTCCCAGCTGACCAAATGCCACCTGTCCCATGTACCGGATACCTTCTGTCAAGCTTTGAAGAGCATACCCCCGTACAAAAAGTAGTATGAAAGCAAGAATTCCCCCTGCCAAAAAAGAACATCCTACACACACGATTAATTGTTCTAGCGGTACGAAACCGCCAATCATGGAAAATAACTTGATATCCCCTGCCCCCAAAATCCGGGCAAGAAATAACAGAAATAAAAGAATTACCGGAAAGATTACGCCTATGGCGTATGAAATAACTCCCTGACTTCCCTCCTCTAGAATGCGGAAAGCCAGTCCTAATACAAGTCCAATCAAAATCAGCCGGTTTCTGATTCTCATGAACCTCACATCCTCCACCACTGCTATAATTACCAGGGTGAACAACGCGATTGTCGATGCAAATGTAATTGCATCCATACACATCACCTTCTTTTGTTGTGACTCGAAATATAACACGAACCTCTGTCTCTGTAAATACATTTTTCTCAATTCATTTGATTTTGTAACTTCTCCACAAAATCACAGATATGATTGCACCTTATAAACGTCTTATCCCTTTATTTTTCTATAATTCCACATGTCAAAAAGAGATTTTTCAACTAGCGAAATAGTAGATTTGAATTTTCTTGGAAAAGTTTTGTATAGATTTGGCAGAAGATGATTATACTTTTATCAAAAGCAGTTGGAGGTGTTCGGTAAATGAAGCTCTTTTCAACCAAAGTAAAAAAAGAAGAGCCCGATGGCTACACGTTACTATTACAGGATCTTTCCAAAACCACAGAGGATCTTAGAGTCACCTACGATAATCTGCAAAATGTTGTAGACCCTGATCTCATTGATTGTTATATCTATCAGGCCAAAGCAGTACAGATGCGTTATAAATATCTTTTAGAAAGCGTAAAAAAAATAGAGGATTCTTACGCTAAGAATCCTCTATGAATATTCCCATCTACGTAGTTTTGTGCCAGATTGTCCTTTCCATAGGTCATTCCGGTATACACCTGCTGGGTATTTTTCATCATCGGTCCTGAATGGTCCTCCTTGGCAGCTTCTGCGAAACTGTCATAGAGGGCTGTCAGAATCTTTTTTACTTCTATGATTTTGTCCGGCTTGTGCTCATACATACTCATGGACAAACGGGTATTGCTGTACTGATAGAGCGATGCCAAGGATTTGCTCAGCGGATACTGAAAATCCAATGCATACATGAGCTCACGTATCATTTCCTGCGCTTTTCGAAGGGAATTTTTGTAGGTCTCCCTGTCCCTATTTTCCGTCAAAGCCTCATCCAGATATTCGAAAATAATCTCATACATGATCAAGATTACGCCACTTCGATTGCTCTGAGTAAGACGTCTTTGAAATTCTATTTTTCTTTCCTGTGTCATTTTTTACTCTCTACCTATGGCGCTTTTCTATCCCAGAAGTGACAATACCTGCTGAGGAATCTCATTGGCCTGAGACAATACTGAAATTGCCGCTTGATTTAAGATACTCTGCTGGGTGTACTCTGTCATTTCCTCTGCCATATCGGTATCCTTCAAGGTGGAATAGGCTGATGTCATGTTTTCCTGAGTCTCAGCTAGGGAACCCTGTGCATATTCCAGGCGGTTCTGGCTTGCACCGATTCTTGATCTTGCTGAAGAAACAGCAGCTACCGCTTCATCCAAAATGGTCATGGCTTCCTCCGAACCACCACTGACAGTCACATCGATGGTATCCAGATATAGAGCCTCTGATGATACGGATGGAATTCGAATATCAATAATCTGATGTTCGTTTGCTCCCAACTGAATGGTCATGGCTCCGATGTCGGTAACCTGGAAGTTGATTTTTCCATCCTCAAGGATAGCGCCCGTTGCATCCAGTTTTTTCTCATAGCCTTCATCCAGAAGGAATTTGATGGAAACTCCGTTTTGATCGGTAATCTCAATGCGATTACCGTTGGCCTTTACAGATGCCGTTGTGGTAAATCTGCTATCGGTGTCAATAGTAATATCTAC
>JALEPP010000045.1 GCA_022767075.1 Agathobacter sp.
TTTTAGGTGCTATGAATATCTGTAACTCAACTGAGTTTGTTGGTAACAGACAAACTGCGTAGAGAACTATATGTTCTGCTCTACGAGGGCTGATGACACAGCCCTAACTTGGGGTACGACCTATCAGAAACGAACTGGTCAGCCGATACACTTTCGGCAGCCACCAAGAATCCCCTGCCTTTAGGCATGGGGAGTGTCAAATCTCCCTCAATATCCGGATAGTAAAAATGTACCGGCACTTCTCTTTTGGATCCATCCTGTTCAAACTCCTCTACACGGCTCTCATCTATCCAGATGTCTTCTGCCATTTTTACCCCGTACGATCCTGATGTTTCCAAGCCCTCATATCCGGTAAACAAAAATGCCGGGATCAGGATGTAAGATACAAATTAGGGCGGTAAGATGCAATTTCTGACATAGCTTACGCTATTACGGAATGTCTGGTGTAATCTCGGAGATGTCTGGTGCAATCTCGGAAATGTCTGGTTCAATCTCGGAGATGCCTGATGTTTTTTTGGAGGTGGATGAAAGCCCACTATCATTATAATAGGGACAGAGTCTGCTACCCGAAGGTATCACAGACCCTGTCCCTATAGAAATCTTGATATTAGAAATCTTGATATGTAATTTATCTTACACGATTCTTCTTGTTGGTAAAAACGCAATATCCCGCTCCGGCTCCGATTATCATCATTCCAAGGAATATCAGATACATCCATGGAGTAATGTTTGTCTCATCTCCGGTCTTTACATTCTCTGTCTTTGGAGTAGCAGCTGGTGTAGTGGTTGGTGCAACAGTCTCTGTCGGTTTTGTCACAACCTTTTCTTTTGCAAGAATATAAGTACTAAAATGATTGGTCTTAAATTTGATTACACCATTCACTACCGTTGTTTCACACAAGGTTAAGGTACCCTCATCCTCTACACGGTACACTACTGCCTTCTCGTCAGCAGCCAATTTGAAATCCGCAGGTGCTTGGAATGAAACCTCAACATAATCTGTCAACTGATGAACCGCTGTTCCACTCTTAGTCAGGTTGAACTCATACACCTTCATGTAGTTAGCTTCTTTTAATGCCTTGGAACCATATTTCTCAACACTGGAAACCGCTTTCTTATAGGTATCTGACGTTTCCGCTACGGCATCCTGAGAAATCTTCATATCAGAAGTCAAGACCTTGCCGGATACTTCTGTCTTATAGGTATTTTCCGCCTTTACCACAACCTCGGTTTCTTTATTGGTATCTTCCGGCTTGTTGGTATCATTAATAGAAGCCTTCTTCAATTCCTGATTCTCAGCCACAAAATAGGTAGAGAAAGAACCTGTACTACATACGATATCTCCCTGGAAATCATCCTTTGAACCTACGAACAGCTTTTCAATGGTTCCATCATCCTTGATATGGAACAATGCAGGCTCTTCAAAATCCTCCAAATCCTGGATGTATAGCTTCACCTCCTTGGTTGGCTCCACTTCCTTTGTGTTGTCTTCAATGAGACTGATATCCATACAAGTTAGCTTTGAATCAGTATCTGATAACAATCCTTCAATCTTTTCGGTCAGGGCTAAATCCGATGGTCTTACCAGAGGATAGGTAAGTGCACCAATTCCATCTGCAGATACATCCACAAGCAGAGAATCTCCATTGACTGCCATAGAGGTTCCTTTCACGTCCTCTCCGTCAATTTTTCTCTCTGTCAGAACATAACAGCTATCCTCATAAACAGCTGTATCCACATATCCTTGCAATTCCTTGAAATTGATCAACAGCTTGCCGTTCTCCATCACCTTTCCTGCGCTTGGAATTGCAGCATAAAAGTTCTCTGCCGGCTCCTCTCCATCCTTTACGTTTACATCATCATAGGATGCAGAACCGCTAACATCACCATTTACGGTCACGTCACCCTTATAGCTTTTATTTAAGCTCAGGAAACCGGTGTTACCGTTTATCACAATCTTGGAACCGGTACTATCGCTTCTGAACATAATGTTTCCCTGTTCATCTCTTTCATACTGGGTTCTGGTCTCATCCCCTTCCTTTGTTATTGCCTCTTCAAAGCAGGAGCAATCCAATATAACATTTCCATTTACGATTATATTTCCTGATGAGAACCATACCGCATACAAATCCGCATTAAAGGTATAGGTTTTTCCATCTGCTACAGCAGCAACATCTTTATCACTCAGGAGAGCTGCCGGGTTCTCGTCATATACCAGATACATCGTCTGATTCTCAAAATCCTCCGTTACTACCGCGCCTCTCTTATCTACATAAATGTACTGATAATAAATTTTGCTTGGAATAGGAGCTCCGTTCTCATCATATTTGCCCACAACTCTCCAATCCCCTTCGTTCATGGTGTCAACCAGATTATTTGGATAAAAGGTATCAGGGGTAAAATAATATGCCTTTCCAATATAATCGTGGTCGGTAGGAGCGGCATACTGTGTATCACACGGAACCATGCCATCGCCGGCAATAAATGTATCCCCTTTTCCTGCGAAAAAGCGCCCCTTTACGGTTCCCGTATTTTTTACTGTGGTAATAGAAGCATTCTCCATCGCTAAATCAATGTCCGAATTTTCAGATTTGCATATAAGGGTACTTTGATTGGTAAAGCTTGTTCCCTGTACCACGCAAGCAGCTGGAGTGATATTTTCTCCTTCTCCATTCTCCTTTTTTGTGGACTCACATATTACTTCCAGGCTGCCGGCTCCGGAAATATTCAAGCTTCCGGTCTTTTGACCCCCGTCACCAATCACCATAGCCGATTCACTACCTGAAGTAATCTTGCTGGTTCCTGTCAATACCAGATTCAAATCACACTCGGTGCAAATAACCGAAGCCGAATTGTTCTCAAGGACAAAGTCCTTTAGCTCCATGGTCTTGGTCTCAGGTTCATAGTGAAGCTGGTAGTCTTCCTCCGTCCCTTCTACAAGCGCGCCCTCTACAACCTTAAAGAATTTTGGGGCTTCCGGAATATTATCGATGTACCCAGCCGCAGAAATCCATATAGATTGTCTTGGTCCTTCTTCTGCCCGTACATGTACCCCAAAGCTTGGACATAAGCCAAGAACCATGGCGCATATCACTAAGAAACATATCGTTTTTTTATACCATTTCATAGTTATCAACCCTCCTTTGAATTATAATTACAAATTATCAAAAAAATAAAAAAGTGTCAATCAATTTGCATAATAAATGCATAATTTCTCTCAATTCAAACAGCAAATTAAACAATAAAAATCCCCGACCAACAGGTCGAGGATTTGATTCTCGTGAATCCTAAAAAAAGTATTCGTCCATAGCCACTGCCAGTGGCCCAATATAAGTAATACGATTGCCCAGACCGGACAGCTTGATATAGCCCTCCGGCAATTCCGGGTCATAGGCTTGACAGCACTGAATAAACCGCTCGTGCCAAACGGTCAATCTTTTCTTCCATGATTCGGCGCACACCTTCATCTCCCAAAAGGGACCATTCAGGAATACTGCTGACCTTTAGTTCATTGGAATCGTCCTCCAACCATCGGACAAGCCTTGGCAGTCTCCATATGATAGGTTTCTACGCCGATAGGAACATAAACAACTTGAAATGAGAATGGGCTTACATTGTTGGAAATTCCAAATGGTCTTTTTCATACTGCTGCGGTTCCAATTCCAAGACCCACTCCATGATCTACGCCCGGAAAAATGCGACATTTATGTTTTCGTGAATCTCTTTTACCGCTCTAGCCAGATCATCCTGAGGGTTTGGAAATTTTACTTTTCCATCGAGTCCCTCTTATAGGCAATAGCTTCCTGCCCCAAGCACAGTTTTTCTTCCACCCGGCAGAATCACCTCTGCTTGTGTGTTGGCCGGAATCACTATTTCATAAACCACCTTATCTCCTTCATACTTCCATCCACTGGTAATCGCTCCTATCGGCGACTGATAAGTGGCCTTGGCATACCCCAAAGCTTTGCC
>JALEPP010000059.1 GCA_022767075.1 Agathobacter sp.
TAATCGAAATCCAAAAAAGAAAGAGGTGATTCTGTGGTTGAATTAGACAACATGAAAAGTATGCTCATCACATACAAAAATCCACTGCAGGAAGTGAGGGATTCACTTTGACTTAGCGGTCAAAGAACAGAAAATCCAGGAATTGGAACGAGAGATGGAAGCTCCGGATTTTTGGAATAATCCGGAGGTTTCTCAGAATAAAATGAAAGAGCTTAAAAGCCTCAAGGACGATGTGGCCACCTACCGAGAGCTGGAAACCGCCTACGAGGATATTGAAACCATGATAGAGATGGGCTATGAGGAAAACGATGAAGCTCTGATTCCTGAGATTCAGGAAATGTTAGACCACTTCGTTGCAACCTACGAAGCCATACACATGAAGACGCTTCTGTCAGGAGAGTATGACAGAGACAACGCAATCTTATCCCTGCACGCAGGGGCAGGAGGAACCGAATCCTGCGACTGGGCGGCCATGCTTTACCGTATGTTTACCAGATGGGCAGAGAAAAAAGGCTTCCAGGTGGAGGTGTTAGACTCCCTGGACGGAGACGAAGCCGGGATTAAATCCATCACCTTTGAGGTCAATGGACCAAATGCCTACGGATATTTGAAGTCGGAAAAAGGAGTGCACCGACTTGTGCGCATTTCCCCGTTTAATGCCAACGGAAAGAGACAGACCTCCTTTGTGTCCTGCGATGTGATGCCGGATATTGAGGAGGATATCGATATCGAGATTAACGAAGACGACCTTCGCATTGATACCTACCGTTCATCCGGTGCAGGAGGACAGCATATCAACAAGACAAGTTCTGCAATCCGTATCACCCACCTTCCAACAGGAATTGTGGTACAGTGCCAGAATGAGAGATCCCAGCACATGAACAAAGACAAGGCCATGCAGATGCTAAAGGCAAAGCTCTACCTGTTAAAGCAGGAGGAAAATGCAAAGAAAGCAGCCGGAATCCGAGGCGAGGTCACAGAGATTGGCTGGGGCAATCAGATCCGCTCCTACGTCATGCAGCCGTATACCATGGTAAAGGACCGCAGAACCGGAGTGGAATCCGGCAACGTGGATGCCGTGCTTGACGGAGACTTGGATCCATTTATCAATGGCTACTTAAAGTGGTTGTCTCTTGGATGCCCGGAGGGAATGGGTGGAGATGACGAATAAGAGCGGATACCAGCGAGGAGTATAGATACAATGATGTGGTTAATGGTTATTCTTGTGATTGTGGCTATTTTTGCAGGCTGCGGTTATCTCGGATATCGACAGGTCAGCCAGAAGGTGAGAAGTCTTTCTAAGGCGGCCTTTGGTACAGACAGCTTTATAGAGGGCTACAACCGACAGGCGGATGAGCTTGCGCTTCGTCCCAAGTCTGTAAACGGCATGACCAAGCTTATGGAACCACAGATTGCCAGGGATTTTCCGGGCTTTCAGTGGGAGAGCTTCAAGCAAAAAGCACAGAATATGCTAATCAGTGCGTTTGCAGCTATAGACCAGGGGGATTTGTCACTGCTAAGAGAGGCATCTCCGGCTTTAAAGGAGCAGGTCCTTGGAGAAATCCAGAGCAATGAGGCTTCAAGAACCAGGGCAGTCTATCAGGATGTGCGCATTCATCAGACAGAGATTGCCAACTATGTAAAGAAAAACGGAACCTGTGTGATTACCATTCAAAGCGCAGTGGAATACAAGTTTTACAAGGAGTGCCAGGGAAAAGTAATAGCAGGTGACAGGGAACGAAAAACACAGACCAGATACAATATGGAATTGGCCTACATTCAGGACTCCGGAAGGTATGTAAGTGACACGGCAGTAGGGGTGACCTGCCCCAACTGTGGTGCGCCAATCACGAGACTATCCCATATGGTCTGCGAGTATTGCGGAGCAGAGGTGCTTCCGGTAAATGATAAGATATGGACCTTGCAGAGCTTTTGCGAAGCAGATTATCACCATATATAAATAAAAAAGGGAAAGAATAAAGGAGGAAACACAATGGGAATCGTTAGAGCAATTGGTCAGGCAATCGGAGGAGGTTTTGCTGATACATGGCTGGAGGTAGTAGAGCCGGAGAATATGGGAGACCATACCGTCTTTACAAAAGGTGTGTTAACCAGAAAAGGAGAAAATAAAAAGGGAACCGACAACACCGTATCAGACGGTTCTGTGATTCATGTATATGATAATCAGTTTATGCTTCTGGTAGATGGTGGAAAGGTCGTAGACTACACTGCAGAGCCAGGCTATTACACGGTCAACAACTCTTCTATGCCTTCTATGTTCAATGGGCAGCTTGGAGAAAGTATTAAGGAAAGCTTCAATCGTATCAAATTTGGCGGCCAGACTCCGACCAAGCAGCAGGTATTTTTCATCAATCTGCAGGAGATTAAGGGAATCAAATTCGGCACCAGAAATCCAATTAATTATTTTGACAGCTTCTACAATGCAGAGCTTTTCCTTCGCGCTCATGGAACCTATTCCATCAAGATTATAAACCCATTGCAGTTCTATCAGGAAGCAATTCCAAGAAACAAAGACCATGTAGAAATCGAAGAAATCAATGAGCAGTACATGGCAGAATTCTTGGAAGCAATGCAGTCTGCAATCAATCAGATGTCAGCAGATGGCCAGCGCATCAGCTTTGTAACCAGCAAAGCAAGAGAGCTTGGAAAATATATGTCTACCATTCTGGATGAAGAGTGGAATCAGACTCGTGGTATGGAGATTCAGGCAGTTGGCATTGCCAGCGTATCCTACGATGAGGAATCTCAGAGACTGATTAACCTGCGCAACGAGGGAGCAATGCTCTCAGACCCTACCATCCGCGAGGGATATGTACAGGGTGCAGTTGCAAGAGGAATGGAAGCAGCAGGCTCCAATGCCAATGGCTCTATGGCCGGATTCATGGGAATGGGTATGGCTATGAATGCAGGAGGCAATTTTATGGGAGCAGCAGGTGCTACCAATATGGCTCAGATGCAGATGAATCAGCAGGCAAACCAGATGAATCAGCAGGCAATGGCACAGCAGCAGGCAGCACAGACAGAGCAAGCGATGCAGTCGGCACCTAAGACAGCAGGAGCATGGGTATGCAGCTGTGGCCATGAGAACACCGGAAAATTTTGTAGTGAATGCGGAAAACCAGCACCAGCAAAAGAGTGGACCTGTTCCTGTGGAACTGTAAATACAGGAAAATTCTGTAGCGAGTGCGGAAGCCCAAGACCATAATGGCAACCATAAGCTTCAAATGTCCCAACTGTGATGGGGAATTAAAATTTAACCCATCGGGACAAAACTATATCTGCGAGTATTGTGGCTCCACTTTTACACAGGAAGAGCTGGATGCCATGAAAAGAGCAGAGACCAAAGAGCAGACGGTAGAGGTTGAAGAAAAAGAACCAACCATCAATATTGATGGAGTGGCGGTAGGTCCCAAGGGAGCGTCGGACGGAACATTTATCGATACCGATCACAACGGAATCGACGATCGATTCGAGAGCTATACCAACTTTTACCAGGGAAAAGATAAGGATACCGCTCAGGTATTTATCTGCCCAAGCTGTGGCGCAGAGGTAGTGACGGACAGTACCACTGCGGCCACCTTCTGTTATTATTGTCACAATCCGGTTGTGCTTGGAGGAAGACTTCAGGGAGATTTTCTGCCCCACAGGATTGTGCCGTTTAAAATCGACAGAAAAGAAGCGGAGAAACGCTTCTTTGAATTTATCAGGAAAAAGCATTATGTACCGAAGGGATTTTTCCATCCGAAAAATGTGGAGAAATTCACAGGCATCTACTTCCCGTATTGGCAGTATGATGTAGACTTAAAGGGCGCCATGCAGGCAGATGCCAAAAAGATTCGGACCTGGCGCACAGGAAATACAGAGTACACCGAGACAAAGAGTTATCATGTGTTCCGGGAAGGGGAGATTTCCCTGTATGAAAAAATGGAGAATGCCCTAAGAAAAGCCAATGTTGACCTTGTGACAGGAGTGCTTCCGTACAACCTCAGTCAGACAGAGGAATTTAATATGGGCTATCTGTCCGGCTTCTTTGCAGAGAAAAGAGACATTGAAACCAGAGATATTGCCGATCAGGTACATACCGAGATGCGAGGCTACGCCGACAAGCTATTGCGGGAAACCATAGATTTTGATGTGGTGAAGGTAAAGAATTCTGATGTGCGCCTCAAAAAGGAGAACTGGAATTATCTGATGCTTCCGGTTTGGACCCTTACATACAAGGGAAAAGACGGAAAGTTATACTATTTTTCCATGAATGGACAGACCGGAAAGGTCTACGGAAAACTTCCTGTGGATAAACTGAAACTGTTCTTACACAGCGCTCTTACAGCACTTGCCGTGTTTGGAATTGTGATTTTAGGAGGGCTGATGACATGATGAGAGGATATAACGTAAACACCAGAAAGAAGCGGCACATCCACGGCAAGGGATGGCTGCTGTTGTTTGTCATGGTTTTTGTGCTCTCTCATGGTCAGCAGATTCAGGCAGAGGAGTACGGCACGGAGAGTCAGAGTGGCACAGAACAGACGGCAGACGGGGCCCTTTCGGAGGAATTTCTGGAGGCCTCTGAGGAAGGCGAAATCCAGCTGGACTACACTCAGGGCTCCTACGATATAGTAGATGCAGCGGGACTTTTGTCAGAGGAAGATGCAATTGAGGTAGCCAAGAATCTGGCCACCTTGGCGGAAAATACCGGATGGAGTGTATTTGCAATCACCACGGACGATGCCCGTGGAATGAGTGCCAGAGAGTATGCTGATGATTTTATAGATACCTACGCCTTTGAACAGGATGGAGTATGCTTCCTCATTGATATGGACAATCGGGAGCTCTATATCAGTACCACGGGAATGGGTATCCGCTATCTCACAGATGACCGCATAGAATCCATGCTGGACAATGCAATTGGTTATTGCGGAGATGGAGAATACAAAGATTGTTTCAATCAGCTGATTCGAGACACCCAGGGATATTATGACTCCGGAATCCCACAGGGTCAGTATAATCAGGACGAGGACGGCAATAGGGACTATTACGAGTCGGAACCTGCCCTTTTGAAGGAGGAGCTATTTGCCGCAGTAATCGGAGCGTTGGTGGCCTTTGGCATTTTCTTTGGAGTAGTCATCGCAAAATACCGGTTCAACCTGGATAAGTATCGCTATGATTACCGGGGGAAATCCAAATTGATTCTCACAAGGAAAGAGGCAAACCTGTACGATACCCATGTGACATCAAGACACATCGACACCAGCTCAAGCTCAGGCGGCGGAGGACACTCCAGCAGCACGCACCACAGCAGTGGAGGAGGCAGCCATGGAGGCGGAGGAAGAAGCTTCTAAGGGAAGTGTGTTGACGAAAGAATAAAAAATGAAAAATTTTCTGAAAAAATTCTTGACAATATCACGTCAATGCAATAAAGTATCCTCATAAAGAAAAACCGTTGAGAAAGAGGAGTAAGTAAGAGACGGAAATCAAAGAGAGCAGCAGGTGGTGGAATTGCTGTATGGATGTGCTTACTGAATGGACTTTCGAGGGTGACCTGAACCGAAAGCTATAGAATCGAAGTAGGAGTCACCGGGATCCGAACCCGTTATCAAGTCGGCATGTATGATAGTACATGAAGGAGTGGACTTTTCGTCAATTTGAGTGGTACCGCGATAATAAGACATTATTACCGCCTCAAGCATATGCTTGAGGCGGTTTTTTGTTTTACCCAGGTGTCACAAAGGATGTAAGTGAGATGTGCATGCACATCCAACTTACATCCTTTCGGGACCCGCCACATACATGAGCATAAAAGCGGTGCGAAGCAACGCGATATGCGAATGTATGTAGGATTGCGGGAGTGCGAAGCACGGAGCAATCCGTGGGTAAAACAAGAGATTTATTCACGGAGCCAAGTCCCACCCCAAAACGGATTTTCTTCAAATCAATTTTTATCAAAAGTTTGGAGGAAAAAACTATGAAAAACAACAACGCCAAAACAACCAAGACAATGAGCACCCCAAAGAAAATT
>JALEPP010000077.1 GCA_022767075.1 Agathobacter sp.
TTGCAACCGAATAACTGGCAAAAAATCCTTCCCCCAGAGGCTCTCGGATGCCATCATGTAATATAAGAAGAGAACTAAAAGACCTCTCGCAGGAGAAGATTCCCCCCACAAGAGGTCAAGCCAAAAGGCGTTCCACAAGCCCAAGGGCGCTCATAAGGCCAAAGGGCGATGTGCGTGGAAAAGGGAACGTCCCCATGTATTATTCTGCTGCAAATTTGTAGGTTGAACCATCTACAACATCGGTGCTGTCTACACCGGTCATGGCGTATTCTCCATCAATGTAGAATGCCCAGTATTTTCCGTCGGTGTCATAGTCTAAGGTGATTCCATTTACAGTCTTAACATAAAGCCCGTATTCGCTATCTTCACCAGCAATAACTCCAAGCTCTAATAATGCAGCTCCTACAGTTTCTTCATCTGTCTTAACAGTTGCAGTTACCGTATTTGCCTCCTGGTCAACAACCTCAAGTGTAAAGGTAGTTGCTCCATCTCCAAGAGTTGCTCCGGAAACAAAAGTTCCATCAGTAGTTGCGTTTTCTTTCTTTCCACATCCAACAGTGGTCAGTGCCATGGCTGCAACAAGCACTACACAGAGGATGAGAGATAAAAATCTAGAATTCTTTTTCATCTGTCAATTCTCCTTTTCTATTCATTTCTTGTTGTTCCCTTTTGAACCAGTCTCGCAGTTCCTTCTTAAGGGAGAATCGTTGTCAGATATTCCGGCTTGGTGCCTCATTTTTCACCTTCTCGGTATTCCCAATGGTCTGTCCGCGAAATTGCAGCTTTCGCGCTAGAAAAATACTTATCGCACCTTACGGCGACGGACTCGCGCAGGATTTGCACCTGCTTCCCTGACAGCTTTTCTAGTGTATCTCAGCCATAGAAAAAAATCAAGCCACTCTTTAGGGGACGTTTCCACGGAAAAAGGGAACGTCCCCGTGGAAAAAGGAACGTCCCCGTGTATAAGTTACTCTCTTCGTAGTGCTTCGATTGGGTCCAGGTTCGCTGCCTTGTAGGATGGCAATAGTCCAAATACAATTCCTATCACCATGGAGAACAGCACCGCAAAGATTGCCGCCGGTATGCTAATGGCAACCGGGGTTTCATTAATCTTGGAAATAATCTCCGCTAGGGCCACTCCCACTACAACTCCAATAATACCTCCAAGGCTGGTAAGCACTACTGCCTCTGTCAAAAACTGTCCCAGGATGGTATTCTTTCTGGCACCGATTGCTTTTTTCAGACCAATCTCACTGGTTCTTTCTGTAACAGAAACCAGCATAATGTTCATAACACCGATACCTCCAACCAGAAGCGAGATACCGGCAATCCAGATTAACATCGTATTGGTTGACTGGCTCAGCTGCTGGATATTCTTGGCCTGCTCCATAATATCCTGCGCTTTGTATTTAATCGAATCGTCCGAAACGCTAAGTCTGGCGTTCAGAATATTGGCAGCCTCTTTTCCCGCCTTAGTCATGGCCTCCGTCGTTGTGGTTTTCAGCACAATATTCTCAGGCTCATCAAAGGAGTACACAATCGGCCATGTGGTATTTGGAATATACACACTGCCTGCTCGAACCTCGGAGTAGTTATAGTAATCCTCAATGGTATTTATCACCGGTTCAAACTCTTCCTTTGGAGTTACCACACCGATAACCACATAAGGCTCTTTTTGAATCTCGATGGTTTTCCCAATGGCAGAGTCACCCTGGAAAAGAGCTTTTTCTGAGTTTTCATCCAAAATTGCCACCTTGTTAAAGCCCTTTAAATCCTCTTGTGTAAAGCCTCTTCCTCCCTTTAGGACATATCCGCAAGCGTGGAAATACTGATCATCAATTCCACACACATAGCCACCGGACAGGGAAGTATTCAAATAATACACCCCATCATAGTCCTGTCTTCTAAGGTACTTTGCCACAGATACTACATTGTCAATCTCTGACAGTTCCTTTATCACATCCTCTGTTACACTAGGGATACCGCTTGGAACACCATTGTAGGTAAAATCCATTGCCCAGTCCCCTTGGCAAAGCTGGACATCCACCTTATTTTCTCCGGAACCAATAAGGTTCTTCTCAATCTGTTCATTGGTTCCCTGAATCGTAGATACAATCGCAATGATAGCCGCAATTCCTATGATAATACCCAACATCGTAAGGAAGGAACGCATCTTATGAGACCATATTCCTTGAAATGATAACTTGATATTCTCTAACATCTGCCCCTCCTTCTAGTAAAAAATGTTTCCATCTTCCTGTTGTTTGGTGGTAACACCCTCTTTTGCTGTCTTTCCATAAGGAAAGGCAAGAAAATCCTCTTCCGTAATTCCTGAGATGATTTCGATGGCATATCCACTATCTACAATTTTACCGGTAGTAACTCTTTGTTTTACCAGCTTGCCATCCTGGTCCTTATAGACGTAAGATTTGCCATCTTCCTGGCGAATATAGCAAGACTGAAGGTAAATTCCACCATTTCCGGAGGATAGATCATCGATGGTAAGGGTAAGCCCATCTCCTGCCTGAAGACCGTCCGGATTTTCAATATATGCAGTGTATGCATAATAGGTTACATTCGGATTTCCGTTTCCCCAGTAAGAAGGATTTGGATCCGGGTAGTTGTCAATAGACGTAATCGTAGCCATGTAACTCTGTCCATTGCTCCAGCAATTTGCCGTCACTGACTGTCCCACCTGAATCTGATCCAGATTCAGCTCACTGACATTTCCCTTCACATAAAGTCCATCTTTTCCGGATAACACAAGAAATGCACTTCCATCATTTGGAATATTTTCCGGATCCTTTAGATCCTTAATGGTTCCATCCATCTGTGCATACACAACTCCATCCTCCAGAGAATCCTCCATCTCTTTCAGCTGCAGCTCAGCCTTTCTCTTGCTCACATCCAGTCTCTTTAACTCCTGTTCCTTTTTCTCAATCATGGTCTTAAGCTCTGCCGAAGTATATCCCTCAGGCAGCTCCATTGGCAGCTCTACCACTTCACAGCCTGTCAGCAGACTCCACTTAGATGTGTCTGAATAAAAGGTAGGAATACTGTCCGGTGAAAGCACCTTGCTGTCCACAATTCCGGATTCCTTATTGTCTTCAGTAATATCTAAAACGATATCATAGCCTTCCATTTTAATAGCATTGTAAAAGCTTCCGTATATCTCACACTCCATCGAACACAGAATATGGTACGGATCCTCTTTGGTTCCCTCTCCTTTGTAGAACACCGGATTCACGGTCTCCGGTCCCACCAAATCAAGATCTGATCCCTCCAGATAGAGGTAACTGTCCTCCGCCTTTTTCGGCTTTGGCTCCGGAGTCGGAAGTGTATCCGGAATCGGTGTTGTATTCTTTAATACATCAATCTCTCTTTGTGTTGCCGTAATCTCATTCCCATACTTCTCTACTTCAAGCCGCTTAATCTCTACTGATAAGGAAAGAGAACTAACATCGTAGGCTAAAAGCGGGTCTCCCTGTTTTACCTCCTGGCCATTCTCTACGTATACCTCTGAGATGGTCTGGGATGGGCTTACATACACATACTGAGAAGCGTTGTTGGATACCACGCCTTCGCTCTCCATGTATTCATAATTTCCATAGTTCAGATAACTTACAGGTACCACATCTGCCACAAGCTTCGATTTCTGATATGCTTTTACCCCAAAAATGACACCGATTGTCAATGCCACTACTATCACAAGGATTACAATCCAGCGAATTACTTTTTTCTTATTCATCGGCTGTCACCTCCTTGGATTTTACGTCAGGGTATATCTCACCATCTACAATGTGATAAATGGTCTTGGCGTGCTCTGCAATTTTTTTATCATGGGTAATCATTATCACAGTGACTCCATCATCATTGAGACTTTGGAACAGTTCCATAATGGATGCACCTGATTTCTGATCCAGAGCACCCGTTGGCTCATCCGCCAAAAGAATCTTTGGATGATTCACCATGGCTCTGGCAATTGCTACACGTTGCTTTTGTCCGCCGGAAAGCTGTGTTGGTTTGAAGGAGGCCCTGTCTGAAAGCCCCACTCTCTCCAATGCCTTCATGGCTCTCTCTCTTCGTTCAGACACCTTAACCCCTGCATAAATCAGTGGAAGGCATACATTGTCCAGAGCACTTTCCCTTGGCAAAAGCTGAAAGTTCTGGAATACAAATCCGATTTGCTCTAAGCGAACCTGGGACAGTTCTTTGTCCCCAAGCTTTAATACATCCCTCTCAGAAAGAATATATTCTCCTGAGGTAGGGTGATCCAGACATCCGATAATGTTCATGAGGGTTGACTTGCCGGAACCGGAAGGTCCCATAATTGCCACATAATCCCCCTCATTGATCTCCAGGGATACATCCTTTAATGCAGGAACAATGACATCGCCCTGGACATAATCCTTATTAATATGCTTCAGGCTTAAAATCATTCCTTCACCCCCATATCCTCAGTTCCATCCATAGAATCCTGATTCATGGCATCACCCATTTCTGTTCCAAGCTCTTCTAAACTCTCTGTTCCATAGCCCATGTCTTCGATGCTATCCATATCATCCAGCCCATCATTCTCCTGCTGATAGAGAGGAGCGGTATAGTCGATTTCCTCATAGCTGGTTACTGTGGCAACACCTTCATAGAGTCCGTCCATCGGCCATGCAATCAAATCCTCTTCGGTTAATCCGGACAGAATCTCCGTTACATATCTCTCATCATTGGTTTTACCAACTTCAATGGTTCTCTTTTCCAGACGGTTTCTACTATTTGCAGCCCATACATATGCACTGCCGTCCTCCTCATAGCAGATGTAGCTGCTATCCAGCCACAAGCCTTCCATTACCTCTGTCTGGCCATAATCCGGCTCAATGAACAGATGCTGTCCCAGTAAAAGGTTATCTGTAGAATCCAGACTGATATAAAATGGATATTTGGTAGCCTGTTCTACACCCTCATTCTCATAGATGTCATTATTATTCTCTATCTTTGATTCTGTATCAATGGCGCTGATGGTACCGGTCCAGGTCATGGTCTCATCCACTCTGGAGCGCACAACCACCGCCTGACCCACTGAAAGATTGTACACATTCTGTTCATCGATGCTGCCCTTTACCCGGTAGTCTCCGGTTGCAAGTATGGTCATAAAGCTATCCTGTGCCCCATCCGAAGAACCTCCATTTCCGTTTTCTGCAATGGTTTTTACCACGCCGGCAATGGAACTGGTTACGGTACTATTGTTAATCAGCTTCTGCTGTTTCTCTATCTCAGCCTGTTTGCCCTTGATATCATACTGTGCCTGCTTAATCTGGGTCTGCAGGGTCTGAATCTGGGTCGTATACTCAAACTGCTGATCCGCAGGGAGTGCCTCCTTCTCCTTTGAGAGCTCTGTAATCTGAGAGTTATAGCTTTCTATATCATTGTTGATAGACTCTATATCCAGCTTAATGCTAGCAATCTGATTTGTCGCATCCTCCGTGTCATAGGTAAAAAGTGCAGTTCCTTCCTCTACGGTATCTCCCACCGACACCAGGATATCCTTAACCTTTCTCTCTTGATCGCAGTTCACCTTTAGGGTCTCCTGGGATTCCACCACTCCATTATAGCTGCTGATAAATCCATTATTTCTTCCCACGATTTCAGCTACGCTTTGAACATACACCTTGTCCTTGCCGCTACCTGTGTTATCTCTTCCGAAAAAATACCAGATACCTCCAGCAGCTACAGCAGCTACGACAACAAGTCCCACTACAATACCTACCACTTTTTTCTTCATACTATCTTCCTTTCCCATCTATGAATTTTAGGTGCTCCTTTCTATCATAAGCATCCCGATACATCTATTCTAGCAGAAGCATATAGGGAATCCTATCTGTGTTTTTCTTAAAAAATCTTAAGCTTTTCTTAATTCCCCCTTGGTTCTTCTTCCATTCCTTTTCAATCTTTTTCTCCCCCCGCATACACTATAGAAAAAGAAAGAAGGTATGCCCATGGCCCTTTCCACCATAACCTCAAACATTGATTCCATATTAGGTCTGTCTCTTGCAGTAACCCCCTCTAACAGAGAGGAATCCACGGTTCTTTCTCTTGGCTATGATCAAACCCAATCCACCTGTGAGATTATTGTCCGCCACACCGGAGATCCTTCCTTTTTATCCCGTTACCCCGATGTGATGGAATTTCGACCACTGGCCAATGCTTACGCCATCGTAACTGTACCGGTATCATTCGTTGATGTATTGGCCAAGGCTCCGGAGGTTTTGTATATAGAAAAACCAAAGGCCTTTTTCCTGGGTCCATTGGAACTGCCATCTGATTCCAATTCCCTGCGGCAGGTTCCCCCAATGAATACCCCTAATACCCTCCTACCCAACCTTCCACAGCAATATCCGGGAAAAGGAGTGTTAATTGGAATCATTGATTCCGGCATTGATTACAGTCACCCTGATTTTCTGGATGCCAATGGAAACAGTCGCATTCTTGCCCTTTGGGATCAGACACTTCCTCCTGGCATGCAGTTTTATAATAACGAAGAGCTTACTCTTGCCGCCAATGCCACGTCCTCTCAAGACAAGGCAGCCATCTGCCCCAGCTTTGATTTAAGTGGTCACGGCACCCATGTAGCCGGGATTGCCGCCGGAACATACGGAATTGCGCCACAGAGCAGCCTTATTATTGTAAAGCTGGCCAATGACAGAAATGCTTCGTTTCCCGGAACTGTTCAATTGATGGAAGCCGCCAATTACTGTGTAGAAAAGTCATTGGAGTTTCAGATGCCACTGGCATTAAACCTAAGCTACGGAAGCGTCTATGGTGCCAGAAACGGAGTTACCCTTCTGGACACCTTCTTGGACCAGCTCTCTTATCAAGGGCGCAGTATCTTTGTATCCGGCACCGGAAATGAGGGAGACAAGCCTAATCACATAAACTCCGAAATTGCAGGGGATGTGGCAGAGTTTACCATCGGTCCCTATGAAACCGCCGTGTCGATTCAGCTATGGAAGGCTTACAGCGATACGTATGATATCCGTTTTCAAAGTGCCACCTCCTCTGTGGCTCGAGAAATCGCCCCAACCTTTGGTTCTCAATCCATAACCTTTCCGGGATTAAAGCTGCTTCTATTCTATGGAGTTCCTTCTCCCTATAGTCCTTTTCAGGAAATCTTTCTCCAGCTTTTGCCGGAAGACTCTTCCGCCTTCCTGCCTCAGGGGCTCTATCGCATCTTTTTAACTCCAAGAGATGTTCGTCTTGGAACCTGGAACCTTTGGTTATCCTCCGAATCCGGAGGCTCAAGCTCAGGCTTTCTAACTCCATCGCCCTTTACCACACTGACCCTTCCCTCTGCCGGTAATCGAATTCTTTCCGTTGGGTCCTACAATCCTTCCAATGACAACTATAGCTCCTTTTCCGGAAGGGGATATACCAGTGACACCAACCAGATTAAGCCGGATTTGGTTGCCCCCGGGGAAAACATCCTCTCCTGTGCTCCCGGTGGAGGATATTCCATTCGAACCGGAACTTCTATGGCAACACCCTTTGTGACCGGAGTCTGTGCAAGATACATGGAATACGGCATTATTGATGGAAATGACCCGAATTTGTACGGAGAAAAATTAAAAGCCACCCTGCATCGCAATGCAAGACGGCTTCCCGGATACCAAAAGTACCCCAATCCACAGACGGGATATGGGGCACTCTCATTTGGTTCTCTCTAATTCTATACGTTTACAAAGCTTGAAGATTCTTCCTTCAGGTTCTTCGCAACGGCACTGTTCTCTTCCATCTGTCCACTTACTGTTGAGATAGACTGTACCAAAGAATCAATGCTGACAGCTGCATCGGTAACTCCGTTTGCAGATTCTTCCACCGCACGATTGATGCCTTCGATAGCATCGGTAATCTTTGCCATGGTTGCCTGAATCTCTCCTGCCATATTGGAACACTCATCCATGGTAGTATCAATATGGTTTGCATCCGTGCTGTACTGCTGACCACCCTCTACAAAGGACTGGTAATCCGGAAGAACGCTCTCATTGATGTAGGTGATAATCTTCTCTGAAGATTTAACCAATCCCTGAACTGCGTCGATAACCTGCTCATTAATGGTCTGAATGTTGTTCGCTGTCTCTCTGGAAGAATCCGCCAGCTGACGAATCTCATCCGCAACAACCGCAAAGCCTTTTCCTGCCTCACCGGCTCTGGCTGCCTCAATACTTGCATTCAAAGCAAGGAGGTTGGTCTGGCTGGAAATACTTAAGATATCGTCGGTAAGCTGGGCCACCTTCTCTACGCTCTTGCTGTTCTCCAAAGCAAGGTTCATCTCTTCGGTGATTTCTCCAATCACTCTTGAGGTATTGTTCATATTCTCGGTTGCAGTATTCTCAAGGGCCTCAGCACGCTCTCGCATTTCCTGGGCATATTTTGAAATTACCTTGGTCTGCTCATTCATCTCTCTGATGCGTCCATCAGCAGATACGGTATTCTCACTTACCGTGCTGGTGGTTGCGGATACCTCTTCCATGGTTGCAGAAAGCTCTTCCATAATTGCTGAGATATCATTAGCACTGTCACTGGAAGAAGATACACTCTCTGCCACATTGCCTACGACTCCGTCAAGGACATTGGAGTTGTTGATGATGTTGGACATAATATTCTGAAGGGTCTCAATAAAATGGTTGATATTATCTGATGCCTGACCAATTTCATCATGGGATCTGACGGAAACCCTCTTGGTCAAATCGCCCTGCCCCGCATTGATTTCTTCAATGATTGCATTCAATTCCTTCCTCTGATTCTGAAGTGGTTTTACAACTTCATTTAATACAATCAATACCACTATAATAAAAACAACCAGCGCTACTGCCAAAAGTCCGATGCTAAGAAACTGTGCCTTCAATGCCATTCTGCTCTGCTGGGCAATGGCTATGTTCACCTTCTCACTATTTTTCATGGTCAGAGTCTCCAGGTTATCTGCGATATTGGAGCTCCACTCGTCCATGCAAGTGTTAGCCATTGTCAACGCACCAATCTGATTTCTAGCTGCGTAGGTCTGAACAATCTGAACGGTCTCCTCTTCTGCCTGATTCATTCGATCAAAGGTTTCTTTCATGAGTTCAAGCTCATCAGGGCTGAAATACCCCTCCATACTAAGAAGCTTCTCCTGGTCCTTTGCAACGCTGTCCTGGAATTCTACAAGCTTCTCCGCCAATGCTTCATATTGCGATTTCATGATATCAGGATGCATTGGTGGATTGCCAATATAAGCCAAAACCAGCTTCTGGCAATCTGAAAACTTGAGATTCAAATCATCTAACAGAACGGTGGCCTCAAGTCCTTTTTCTGAAATGTCCTTACTCTTATTCTGTACCGTAGTTACGGAACTAAGTCCAATAAAAGCAATGATTACGGAAATAAGTCCTAGTATCGCTACCGGAAGTAAAATCTTACTTTTCACGCTAACAAATCTTCTGCTTTTCTTCATATCATTCACATTCCTCCGTCTTTTGTTCTACCCTCTGTATAGTCCTATTTTACCACTTCTCAGCCAAATGTCTAATGTTTTTTATCTGCACATCAGCCGCACCCTTAACGGAGTGTGTTTCCTATATAGGGATTGCAACGAGAATCCACAAATTGAAAAGGCATCTGACGAACGTTTATCTTCTTCGTCAGATGCCTATCTCATTGATGTCTCCAATGGACTTTACCTCCCATTATTTACTCTATTCTGTTTTTCTTCTCTTTTTTACATTCTCTCTTCCCTATGCTTTTTCTTTTGTCTTACTGTGATTCTTAGGACCGGCTCCGTATCTGAATAATTTCTTCCGAAGTTCTCGTCCAATTCTCTTTTGTATGATTTATCACTTGTTTCCGAATACTTCATAAGGTGTGCTTGGGTTGCTTCTTACAAAACTACTGTTCCTTTTGGACCGTACCTCCTGTTCTTAAATTTGTTCTGTAGCTTTCTTACTTCTGCTACAACTTTGAAATCCGTTCTCTTTGGATTTCTGTTTGTTTTCTTTTGTTGAGTTAAATATAGCACGCAACTATATGCTCGTCAACCCCTTTTTCATTTTTTTGTTCGTTTTATGAATAATTAACAAATTTATTTGTCGTTTTTGTGTAATTGTCTGATAATTCTTATCTCAAACACCAGGGCAACCACCAGCATCAGTCCAATGGCGATTAAAGAATAGGCTCCATCCATAGGGTGTCCCAATGCATCCGAGACACTTGGCACTAATAATGCAGCCATAAACAATAATTTCTCAATGCGAACCATAGCCAAGGTATCCTTTCTCACCGGTCCCTGACAGCGATCCTTTGGGAGCTGATTCACAAACTCCGGATAAAATCCAAGCATCGTGAGAAATCCATATACCAAAAGTGCCAACGCCAGATTACAAATAAGGCGACTAGGCGGAATATGGTAGCTGACTCCATAAAAAATCTGAATAGCAAGGTATCCTGCCACCAGCAGGATACCTAACGCTTCTCCTACAGCCCCAAGAGCTGTCATGTCCTTTTTGTTCATTCCATTTCCTCCAACTGACTCATCCAAATGGTGCCGCTGGCATCGGAAGGCATTCTTAAATCTCCTCTTGGAGATACTGCAACGGTACCTACCTTTGGTCCATCCGGCAGACAGGAACGTTTAAAATGCTGACTAAAGAATCTGCGATAGAAGGTCTTAAGCCATTTCAACATAAATGCTCTGGTGTACACACCCTCAAATGCGATTTCAGCCAGTCGCAAAATCTTCTCCGGTTCAAATCCGAATCGAAGGACATAGTACAAATAGAAATCATGAAGCTCGTATGGCCCCACGATGTCCTCCGTCTTTTGAGAAATCTGTCCATTTTCCGGTGGCAGTAATTCCGGAGAAACCGGTGTATCCAACACATCATAGAGGATATCGGAAAGTTCCTTTTTGCCACAGGTATCCGCATAATATCCCACCAGATGTCTCACCAGGGTCTTTGGTACAGAGGCGTTCACTCCGTACATAGACATATGATCTCCATTGTAGGTTGCCCATCCAAGGGCAAGCTCTGACATATCTCCTGTTCCGATTACCATACCACCCTTTTTGTTGGCAAGGTCCATCAGTATCTGGGTACGTTCCCTAGCCTGTCCATTTTCATAAGTAACATCATGAACGGACTCATCCTGACCAATATCGGAAAAATGCACACGAACGGCATTTTTGATATCAACCTCCACAAATTCTGCACCGATACAGCGAATCATATTCACCGCATTGTCGTAGGTGCGGTCTGTGGTTCCAAAGCCAGGCATTGTCACTGCCGTAATACCGCTTCTATCTTTTCCAAGGAGATCAAAAGCTCTGGCGGTAACCAAAAGGGCCAGAGTGGAATCCAATCCCCCGGAAATGCCAACCACTGCACAATTGCATCCCGTATGCTCTAATCTCTTCTTAAGTCCCATTGCCTGAATCTGCAAAATCTCGTTACATCTTAAATCTCTGTCTTCCTTTTTTCCCGGAACAAACGGCGCCGGATCCACAAATCTGGTAAGGGTCGTCTCTGTGTCCACTGCCTCTCCCAGGGAGAAATATATCTCTGTATGATCCTCGAAGGTCTCAAAGGTGGACATACGTCTGCGCTCTGACATGATTCTCTCCACATCCAGCTCACTCAAAAGCATTCCAACCGAAAAGCTTTCGGATTCCTTGAGAAGATGTCCATTTTCACAGATCAAATTATGTCCACTGTACACAACGTCCTGTGTGGATTCTCCATCTCCGGCAGAGCAATACAGATAACCACAGAGAAGTCTTGCTGACTGTCCTGCCACTAACTCTCTTCTATACGCATTCTTTCCTGTAATCTCATCCGAAGCAGAGAGGTTTACCATCACTGTGGCCCCTGCCATAGCATGGGAAATACTTGGAGGATTTGGAGTCCACAAATCCTCACAGATCTCTGCTCCAATTTTTAATTCCTCTATCTCCTGGCAGGAGAAAAGCAAGTCCGTAGACACAGGAATCTCCTGTTCTCCCAGATACACCTGTGTACACAGATTACGGCCGGAGGTAAACTGTCTCGCCTCGTAAAACTCATTGTAATTAGGAATATATGTCTTTGGCACCATTCCAAGAATCTCTCCCTGGGAAATCGCTGCCGCCATATTGTATAGCTTTCCTCCAATCTCATAAGGAAGTCCCACAAAGAAAATCCCCGGCAAATCATCGGAAGCCTCTGCAATTGACTGCAGCTCAATCCTTGCTTCCTTTAACAATAATCTCTGAAGGAATAAATCCGCGCAGCTGTAACCGGTAATGCAAAGCTCCGGAAATACCGTAACCATGGCTCCCGCTTTTGCAGCTTCCTTCATCCAGCTTCGAATCTGCTCTCCATTGTAAGTAGTATCCGCCACCTTACACTTTGGAGTAATGGTGGCAACTTTTACGAACCCGTTTTTCACTTCTTCCTAATCTCCTTTAAATCATCAATGGTAAATTCGTATGCATGGTTACAAAACTGACATTTCACCTCAATGCTTTCCCCGTCTGCAATGATACTGTCCATATCCTTTTTGCTTAAGGTTGCAAGTGCTTTTGACACACGCTCCTTGGAACAATCGCAGTGGAATCCCGTCTCAATGCGTTCTGTCACTTCCACCCCAAATTCTCCAAGAACATCCTCTAAGATTTCTTCAGGAGTCATCCCCTTGTCTAACATCTGGGTAACTGAGTCAATCTCACTGATGCGCTTCTCCAGTTTTTCAATGACATCGTCCGGGGTAAACGGCATTAACTGAAGGATAAATCCTCCTGCCTGTTTTACGGTATTGTCCTTGTTCATAAGGACCCCAAGGCCCACCGCTGATGGAATCTGTTCCGATGTAGCAAAATAGTAGGTCAGATCCTCCGCAATCTCACCGGTCTGAAGCTGACACTGTCCCACATACGGCTCCTTCAATCCCATGTCCTTGATAACAGAAAGAATTCCAAGATCCAAAGCTCCACCCACATTGAGATGCCCCTGGGCATTTGGCGGTAAATCAACCACCGGATTTAAAGCAAATCCTTTCACATGTCCGAATGCATCAGCAGTTACCGTAAGACCCTTAGCCGGTCCACTGCACTGAATCTGGAGAGTCAACAAATCCTTCTCTCCCTTCATCATGGTTCCCATCATTGCGCCTCCGGTCAAAAGACGTCCAAGGGCTGCTGTCATAATAGGAGAAGTATTGTGATGAACACGTGCTTCCTCAACCATATTTTTTGACGTAATAGCAAACGCGCGAATACTGCTATTTGCAGCGGTAGCACGCACAATATAATCTGACATTTTAATCCTCCTGTTCCTCAGTCACATAAGTTTTCCCAGAGTGATATTTCTCTCTGGCTACGATTGTAATTTTCTCACTGTCTTCACGAACTGGTTCATAGGAATATGCATCAAAAGCAGCTACAAATTCCATCCCAGATCTTTCTATAAGTGTCTTGAGTGTCTCTAACGAGTAACTTCTCTGATAATGAGTCTCTCTGAAGCGCTGAAAGCGCCCATCCTCTTCCCGAACAAAAATCGAAAGGTCATACTGGTTGACCCCCTCTTCCTTGTCATAGAAATTATTCCAGATGAAGCTGCTCTCCTCTCTATCCTCCGCGAAGGTATTGTCCCCAAGGAGCTTCTCGTATTTGTATGGTGTGTTCACATCAAAAATGAAAAGACCTTCTGGATCCAGGTAATTATTGGCAAGGCGAAAAACAGCCTCCACATCCTCCTCTTCCATAAGGTAATTGATACAGTCGCAGGAGCTGTAAATAGCACGGACAGTGCCATAGAGCTCAAACTCTCTCATGTCCTGCTGAAGATAAAGAATCTCTCTTCCCTTGTCCAGGTAGTTCTCATACTCCTCTTGCATGGCGTCCATGCCATCCATCTGGTCCATGGCTTCCATCCGGTCCATGGCTTCCATCTGGTCCATGGCTTCCATCTGCGCAAGCGTCTCCTGCTCCCTGGCAATGTCAAGCATATCGTAGGACATATCAATTCCAATCATATCGTAGCCCTCTTTTGCCATAAGTCTGGTAAGCTTACCGGTACCACAGCCCAAATCCAAAATCAGGCCATCCTCCACCTTTTCTTTTCTCAAATAGTCACAAATCCAGCTGCACCATTTGTCATATGGGACATTGTCCATGAACAAATCATACACCTGGGCAAAGCTTGTATATGCATCCATATTTTTGACCTTTTTTCCTTTTCTTATGCCACTTTATACTATCAACTTTTCCTATGAAAAGCAACTTTTTTCCCCAAATGCAAGGTTGATTATTACCCCTCAAACCTTTATACTTGGTGAAGGAGGTTCTACCTATGGAACAATATCAACATTACATTACCAAAAATATAAAAGCCTTCTATCGGCGGAGACTTTTCTCCCCAATTGTATATCTTATTTTGCTGGGACTGATATGGCTTATTTTCCCGCTTTCCCACATGCGACATCCTGCCTCATTTACCCAGACCGATTCGCTCGAGGCGTATTACACCGACGGCAACCCTTACGTAGAAGCTTCCCTTAACAACCTCTCCTTTACAGGACATACCAAGGAGCTCTACGGGAAAACAGTCGGATATTACTACTACACCCAGATTGGCGATAATCTGGCCATCGTGCTGCTGTCTCCATCCACCTGTGAACAGGGACTTCCAACCATCAACAGCTTGGAGTTTCCGGCTCACATCAAGGCTAGTGATAAGGGCTATCAGCTTCTGTTAGAAAGTCTTGCAGAGGACCTGGAATGGACCCACGAGGGCATCACCGCTCAGCTTCCGCCCTACTACATGACCCAGTTGGATTATAACACCCTTGCTATGGTGTTCCTCTTTCTCATGTACTATGGCTCCATGCTCTACAGCGTGCTTTCCATCATTGTATATATTCTCTACATCTGCTTTCCGGTTTTGTCACCGCCTTGCCAAAACCTTATCGTCTATGGCAATCCGAGAAAGCTTTTGGAACAGGCCGAGGAAGAACTTGCCACCTTGCCACAGCTTGCAACGGAGGACATGTTCATCACAGAGCACTATTTCATCGCAACCAGCATCAATGGAACCTCCATTATGCCGATTCATGAAATCCTCTGGATCTACAAATATTCCACCCTACACAAATTCCTGTGGTATCACTTTAGCATTTCCTACACCTTGAACATTCAGGGCACCAAGCACCTGTATGTGCGCTGTCCAAAGAACATGAAATCCGACATCGACGGAATCATGGACTACTTAGCCGAGGCCAACCACAACATCCTCGTAGGCTTCAGTGAAGCCAACCGTCTCAAGGTTCAGGAATCCCAAAGCAAGCCATTCCACGTAGAAAAACTGATTGCGCTTCTTCGCCGCAAATTCTAACTCATATCCTCATAATCACACGCACCTGCCCGGCCTTCCCGCCATCCGCAGGTGCTTTTTTGGGGGCTTCATCCCCCCGCCTTCCCCTCTTCTCCTCCCCGGACCCCCACGGTATTTCACCTATGCTTTTACAAGGATGCTTAGTAGTTTCCGAAGTAGGACTCGACCTTAAATTTCCTGTACGCCAACGGTTTGAACAAGGGGCAAAAATTGTCTGCCAAAATGCGCGCTAGCAGCTCCTCGCCTGCTACTCTAAGGAGCCGCCTTCACGAATTTTATTTCGGGGGCTCTCTGTTTGTCGTTCTTCGAGCCGCAAACAGAACCGCCCCCGATTTATCGTTCAGGACGGCTCCGAGAGTAGCAACGACTCGTCACTAAATCGCTGCGCATTTTTGGCAAACAACTTTTTGCCCCCTTGTCCAAACTTTGGCGAACTGGAATCATCGAAAAAGGTCGAGTCCTACTTCGTGAAACTACTTGCGTTCTTGTAACTGGCATAGGTGAAATACCGGTGGGGGCCCGGGGAGGAGAAGAGGGGAAGGCGGGGATTCTATACACAAAAAAAGCACCTGCGGGAGGCGGGAAGGCCGAGCAGGTGCATGTGAATTAGAGGGTTATGAGGTAGATTGCGGCTACAGAGACCACAATCTGAATGATTGCGAAGCGGAATACCACCTGTGCGTTGGACCAGCCAAGCTTTTTGCGTGCATGGTCGTGAAGCGGTGTTGTGGTGTTCTTTAGGATGTGAATCTTGAGGAAGCGCAGGAGGGATACTTTGATGAGTCCAAGGCCTCCATCAAGGATGAGTACAATGGCTACCAGGAAGTACATGAATGGACTGCGGCTCTTTAGGATTGCAATCGCAATGAAGAGTCCCATGGCTCTGGAGCCTGCATCCCCCATAAGAAGCTTACTTGGGGTTGCATTGTACCAAAGGTATCCAAGGATACACACACTGAATAAAAGAATGGTGTATGTAAATGGATCTGCAACATCCTCCATGACGCGATCCATCACAAATATGGTCATGAGGGTGATGATGGTCAGAGTTCCTGAAAGACCATCTACCCCGTCAGAGCAGTTTGTTACGTTAATGGATGCCCATACTAGGATAATGGTAAGTATGGCAAATACAATGGGTGGAAGTGTAACGGAGCTTCCGAAGATTGCAAAGGTTACTGTGGATGAGTTGTAGTGAAGGAATGCAAGGGCAACCACCACTGCCACTGCAAAATCTAAAAAGCCCTTTAGGTACTCATTCCATGGCTTCTCCGCCGCATCGTCAAAGTAGCCTGTGAGCATTTCTACTATGATTAAGATCCAGTAGATGATTAACTCCGGAGAAAGGGGTGCAAAGAGCAACGCACCGGCCACAAATACAAATACGAAAATGATGCCTGCTCCTCTTGGCTTTCCTGCGGAAAGAGCTCCTTCGTGCGCAAACTTTCTTCCCTGATCTGTGGGAAGATATTTATGAAACCTTGCAATAGCAATGCAGGTAACTGCAAATGAAAAAATAACACCCAAAAATGCAATCCAAGGGGTTCCCTGAGGAAATAAAATATTGAACATAGATAACTCCTTAATTTTCTTATGATTACCGATTCTGATAAGTCCTATTCAAATCTCTTTACCGCTTATCTTTATACCTCTTTTTTGGGCTTTATTCAAGTTTTTTGTAAAAACTCCTTGCAATTTCCTTTTCCTATGGTATTATATACTCACACGCTTTAAAGCGTTAAAGTAACACTGGTAAGGAGGAACCATAAAATGGCTCAAAAGGGAGATTTGATGACCGTCCGCTCGGACATCCAGATTTTGGACGCAACTATCCGCGACGGTGGTCTTGTGAATAATTTTGATTTTTCAGAGGATTTCATTAATGCATTATACCGTGCTAATGTAAAGGCCGGTGTTGATTATATGGAATTTGGCTACAAAGCATCCAAGGAGCTTTTTGACCCTGATAAGTTTGGAAAATGGAAATTCTGCGAGGAAGAAGACATTCGAAAGGTTGTGGGGGAGAATAATTCCGATTTAAAGATTTCTGTTATGGCAGATGTGGGACGCTGCGATTATAAAAAGGATATCATTGATCGAAAAGACAGTGTCATCGACATGGTGCGAGTGGCTACTTACGTTCACCAGATGCCTGCTGCCATCGACATGATTGAGGACGCAAAGGCCAAGGGCTACGAGGTCACCTGTAACATTATGGCCATCAGCAACGCCAAAGAGGCAGATATTGAAACAGCTCTTGAGATGGTAGGAAAAAGCTCGGCCGACGGAATCTACATCGTAGACAGCTATGGCTCTCTCTATCCGGAGGAAATCAGACGTATCGCAGATAAATATATGGAGGTTGCAGAAAAATACAACAAATACATCGGTATGCACGCTCACAACAACCAGCAGCTGGCCTTCGCCAATACCATCGAAGCTGCCGCTCGGGGAGTCAGCCTCTTAGACGCCACCATGATGTCTATGGGACGCGGAGCCGGAAACTGCGCCATGGAGCTTCTCATCAGCTTCCTGAAGAATCCAAAATACAATGTATTCCCGGTTTTGAAATTCATCGAGGAGCATATGCTTCCACTCAAGGAGCAGGGGGTTGTATGGGGCTACGATATCCCATACCTACTTACCGGAAGACTCAACCAGCATCCATCTTCTGCTATTGACTTCACCAAAGCAGGACGTAATGACTACACGGAGTTCTACACAGATCTGCTGGATAAATAATCACAAGGAATCAAAAAGAACCCTTAGGATCAAGGAACCTACTCTGTTCCATCGACCCCAAGGGTTCTTCTTATTTCTTTATTATTTTATTTGATTATCTCGTTATTTGCTTATTCCTTTCGCAAGGCCTACTGATTGGAGATTGGACACATAACAAAGAATACATAGTTGCCGGAAATCTCGCACACCGTCTGGTCTGCCTCTGTACAGATGTTCCAGGCAGGATTTGCCACAGCCTCCAATTTTTCCTTGAAGGCCTCAGGATCCTCCACCTCAAATACATATCCTACAAACGGGATGGTGCTAATCATTGGAGCGAACTGCGTACATGCTTTAAACCCGGTAATGTCCTCATCAAATCCGCTTAAAAATCCCTCTTCCATATCCACTACTACACATTGATATCCTGCCTTTTCTGACAGAGCTGTTGCAATGTCTGTAACGGAAGTGTCCTTCTTTGCTTCCTCCCTAAACACTGCTGCAAGCGATTCTCCAAGAGTCTCTCCCTCCGGGATGCTTGGGGTATCGTCATTGTTATCGGCCGCATCATTGGTATCTGTCTCAGTGTCTGTAACGTTCTCGGAATCGGTATCGTCCTTATCCACATCCTGACTCATCTGAGTATTTGGTGTTGGATCATTCGCTTCTTCCTTTCCACAAGCCACCGCCGCAAACGCAAAGCTGGCAATCAACAGGATACTTAACATTCTTTTTTTCATAAATTCTTTTTCCTTTCGCTAATCCATATCATAGTGAAGTTTTTTATTCGGCAAAGTCCGTAGGACAGAGCCATCAAAATGGCACAGGTAAGAACAAAAGAAACCTGTCCATTTTTGATCCATGTTAGAAGCGCCCCTTCCAGATTATATCCAACAATCATCTGAAGGGCATAGAGCTCCAAGGTTATGGTCCCAACCAGGCGGAGGGCCTTAGACAAAAGCCCTTTTCCTTGCGTCTCCACAAAGGAAGCGTTCTCCCTTGCAGCCTCCTTTCCACCGGAAATCCGGTCACAAAATCCTACTACCGCCAGCTCAAACGGAATTGCCACGATATAGTAGAAATCCCGAAGAGGTTTGTTGAGCTTCACAATTGCTCCGTATCGGTACATAAGGAAGCTTCCCACAACCAACAGTCCTATCAAAACCGGAATTTTCCATTTTTCCGGAATCAGTGCTTTCCCTTCCTCATAGTATAGTCCAAGGAAAAAAATAGGCATGCGATGAATCAATAGCAACAGCTGATTTTGCTTTAACACAAACTGAACAAACACTGCAAGGAGCAACCATCCCATGAGCATCACCAAAAGCCCTGACTTAGAAAAAGCTTCTTTCACCCTTAACCACAGAGGAGTCATAAAGTAAAAAAGAAACATTCCGGGAAAAAACCACAGAAACGAGCCTCCGCCTCTCCTTAAAAATTCCACACCGCTTACCACTTCTAAGAGCCTTTTGAATTTCCAGCCCTGATAGAAAAAGGCAAAAACTGCAAAAAGCACAAACGGAAGATAGATTACGCAGAATCTATTATGGAAAAAAGCCCTCCAGTTTATCTTTGTTTTCCTTCCCAGGCTGTAGGCCGATAAGAAGAAAAACAAATCAACGCCAATATAAGCTGACCTTTGAAGGCTAAGCTCTAATGCACTGGTGGTAAACGGAATATACAGATGAAAAAAGAGAATTAGAAGGGCAGATAGACCCATTAATTCCTTTTTACATTTCATACGCAAGTTCCTTTCTGATTAAAGTCTCCAGTTTAACCTGAACATATCCTATAAAAGTGATACCGTCAAGTGAATTCCCGTTTTTTCCACCCATTTCCTCGTATTATATAGTAGTAGTTTTTAGAGACCCTCTCCAAGGTCTTAATAACTATTAAGTCATAGTCTATTCTTTACCTCTTCTGTAGGTTCGACTATGATATATAAGATGCTGTGGATTGGTTTAAATTTCCTAC
>JALEPP010000124.1 GCA_022767075.1 Agathobacter sp.
AAGGCATCCTAACTGCAATTTTACGTACTGCATTCTCATCACCTCCGATACTAATCTGCCGGTGTTTCCTCTATGGAATAATGTGTGCCTTGATAAGATTTGTTGCGCCCATTTGCCCCATTGGTACTCCGGCCGTAAATACTACCGTGTCCTTCTCTTTTACATAGCCCTGAGCCTTACATGCATGAGTTGCATGCTCCAAAAGCTCAAAGAAATCACTCTTCTGCTGAAGTAATACCGGTGTAACCCCCCAGCATAAATTCAGCTGACGATATACCTTATCCGTTAAGCAGCACCCGATAATGTCACAATCCGGGCGGAAGCTGGAAACCTTTCTTGCGGTACTTCCGGAGTTTGTTACCGTAACAATAGCCGTGGCATTTAAATCATGAGCAGTCATACAGGTTGCATGGCTAATTGCAGAAGCCACATCCGGATTATCTACTGCCTCATTCTGTGCAAAACGCTTGCGATAATTGATGCTCTCCTCTGTTCTGGATGCAATTCGAACCATCATGCGAAGGGCCTCTACCGGATATTTGCCGTTAGCGGTCTCTCCGGAAAGCATAATTGCTGTGGTTCCATCATAAATAGCGTTGGCCACATCCGTTGCTTCTGCTCTGGTAGGTCTCGGATTCTTGATCATTGAATCCAGCATCTGAGTTGCGGTGATAACCATCTTTCCGGCTTCATTCACTTTTTTGATGATCATCTTCTGTACAATGGGAACCTCTTCCGCAGGAATCTCTACACCCATGTCACCACGTGCAACCATAATTGCGTCCGCAGCCTGAATAATGGCATCGATATTCTCAATACCTTCCTGATTCTCAATCTTTGCCACAATCTTAATGGCTTCGCCACCGTTCTCTCTTAACAGGGTACGAATCTCCTCTACATCCTCTGCGGTACGAACAAATGATGCCGCAATATAATCCATATCCTCAGCAATTGCAAAAAGCATATCTTTTCTGTCCGTCTCGCTGATATATGGCATATTTAAATGGATTCCCGGAACATTGATTCCTTTGTGATTAGAAACTGGGCCACCGTTGATTACCTTTACAACGATGTCATTTCCATTAATCTCCTCCACCAGGGTATCAATTAAGCCATCATCAATAAGGATGTGGGTTCCAACCTTCACATCCTGCGGTAAATTCTTATATGTGATGCTTACACGATTTTCATCCCCCATACAGTCATCTGCTGTGAGGGTAAACCTTTGGCCTTCTTCCAATACAATCTTGCCCTCCGCAAAATCGCAGATTCGTATTTCAGGGCCTTTGGTATCTAAAAGTGCTGCCACCGGTTTTCCATGGCGCTCTCTTAACACACGTAATTTCTGTAATCGATTTCTCTGTTCTTCGTGGTCACCGTGTGAGAAATTGAATCGGGCCACATTCATTCCTTCTTGAATTAATGTCTCCATGACATTTCCAACCTCTACAGCCGGACCCATGGTACATACAATCTTCGTTTTTCTCATTCTTATCTCCATCTCTCTTTCCTATTTTCGTCTCTAATATATATGCCACTGAGAGCCTGGTCAAGAATAGATAAATCTTTAACGAAGCTAAGAGAAGAACTTTGCCTTCACTTCCTCCACAGGCATATCGTCTCCTGTGTATAGCTTGAAGGCTTCCACTCCCTGCCACAACAGCATTCCCTTTCCGCCCACTGTGATGCATCCTGCTTCTTTTGCTTCTCTTAACAATTTCGTTTCAATCGGATTATAAACCACATCACATACTACCAGATTCTTGTGAAATGCAGTAACGTCCTTTACCACGCTCTGATCATCCATCGGCTTCATTCCAACAACGGTTCCGTTGACAAAAATATCAGAATCGGCCATCTCATCCTTCATTTTTGCCATATCATCGATATCATATACATTGACCACAAGACCCTCTATTTCCTTGCGCAGGGTCTCTGCGGTGTTTAATGTTCTCTGGAAGAATTCGTCCTTCTTATTGAAAATAGAAATCTCACGGACTCCGTCCAAAGCCAGCTGTACCTGAATAGCAGTAGCGGCTCCGCCACCTCCACAGATAGTAACCTTCTTTCCTTTTACTTCAATTCCATGATCCTTCAGATTTCCTACAAAGCCCACTCCATCTGTATTGTGACCGATGAGTTTTCCATCCTGGTTTACGATGGTATTCACCGCTCCCATAATACGGGCTGCATCTGATAATTCGTCCATATATTTTGCAGCTTCTACCTTACATGGCATGGTGACATTCATTCCCCCCATGTGGAAGGTACGCATTGCATCAATGGCTGCCTTCGTATGCTCTACATCCACATCAAAGGCCACGTAAGCACTATCAATGCCCTTTGCTGCAAAGCTGTAATTGTACATGGCCGGTGATCCGGAATGTCCTACCGGAGATCCGATTAATGCGTATAATTTTGTCTTTCCCGAAATTCTTGCTTCCATAATACCCTCTCCTTTATGCCCGAGCCCTTGTAATGATTTCCTCGCAAATCTCAACGGTGCTCTTATGATCTGTCTCAATAATAATATCTGCTGCAGCCTCATATTTCTCTCTTCTTAGTTCCATGAGGCTGGAAATATGCTCCACTGTCTTGTTATTCTCCAAAAGCGGTCTGTCGTGACTATCCTTCACTCGCTCCATAATGGTTTCCGGTTTAGCGGTCAGGAGAATCACCTTGCCATTTTTCTTCATTTCCTTCACATTGACCTCACGCATTGGAACTCCTCCTCCACAAGAGATAATCACATTCCTTTTCGACTGCATCTCAATCAGAAGGTTGGTCTCCAAGTCTCGGAAATAGGGCTCCCCATAGGTCTCAAAAATCTCTGGGATACTCATGCCTTCTCTCTGAGCAATAAGCTGATCCATCTCCACCACGTCCATGGAGCATATCTCACTCAATTTCTTGGAAATAGTGGATTTTCCAACACCCATAAAACCAATCAGTACAATATTATATTCAAACGGCTGTCCTAAGCGCTCATTTTTTTCTCTTAATTTTTCCATCCTCTGCTCCTATACTTTAGTGCTTTAACGTGTAACATTGTTTCATTATACCAAAATGTATGTGGAAAAACAACCCTTGTATTGGCAAACAGGCAATGATTCGGTAAAATAGATAGTAGTAGAAAGGCGGATACGAACAATGACACCTGTAAAAGTACGAAATATCATCATCGGGGAAGGCATCCCCAAAATATGCGTTCCCATTGTTGGAGTCACCTCTCAGGAAATCCTTGCACAAGCACATTCTCTTCTGGACGTTCCAGTCGATGTAGTAGAATGGCGTGTTGACTGGTTCGAGGGCTTCTCTGACCTCCCACAGGTACTGGAGGTATTAAGGAATCTACGAGGGCTTCTTTGCGATCTCCCTATCCTGATGACCTTCCGCACGCTGAAAGAGGGAGGCGAAAAAGCCATCTCCCAAGAAGACTATCTGAAGCTCAATCTGGCAGCTGCACAATCCGGCTATGTGGATTTAATTGACGTTGAACTGTTTATGGAAGACCATATCGTCAGCCGTATTATCCAACAGGCGCACAACTGCGGAGTAAAGGTGATTGCCTCCAACCACGATTTTCAAAAAACTCCTCCTAAAAAGGAGATTCTTTCCAGACTATGTAAAATGCAAAGTCTTGGTGCCGATATTTCGAAGATTGCCGTTATGCCAAGGGACAGAAAGGATGTCCTCACTCTCCTTTCTGCCACAGAGGAAATGGCTCAAAAATATGCCACAGGTCCTATTATTACGATGTCCATGTCAGGAATGGGTGTTATCAGCCGCCTGTCCGGAGAGATATTCGGTTCTGCCCTTACCTTTGGGGCTGTTCAAAAGACCTCTGCTCCGGGTCAGATTCCTGTAGCTGACCTGAGAAGTAGCTTAGAGCTCCTTCATCAAAATCTATCACTTCCGTCATCTAACTAAGCCCTAACAATCCCAGGATGTCTGATGGTTGATCCACCAGGCATCTTGCTCCATGCTGGAGAAGAAAATAGGAATCTCTAAATCCCCAGGTTACGGAGATACATGGGAGGTCACCGTTCTTAGCCGTGGCGATATCCACATCCGAGTCCCCTACATAGATCGCTTGTTTTCTATCTACTCCAAGCTCCTTCAGAGCTTCATCCACCATATCTCTTGCAGGCTTCTTTCGCACGTTTTCACTTTCTCCCAATGCCACATCAATCACATCGGCAAATAGCTCTCTGTGAAGAATTTTTACCGCAGGGTCCATCTTGTTGGATACAATGGCGGTGCGAATTCCTTTTGCTTTCAGCTTCTGCAGAAGCTCCATAATGCCTTCATAGGGTGCTGTATGCTCCTTACAATGCTCGCTGTAGTACTGTCTGAAGTATGCGTAGGTTTCCTCAAATCCGGGATTCTCAAGTCCCTCCGGAATTGCCCTCTCCATAAGCTTTTTCACGCCATTTCCTACGAACTGACGGACCTCGTCTATGGTTCTCTCAGGCATGCCATTGGCCACAAGCGCCGCATTCACTGCCCGATACAAATCCTCCAGGGTATCCAGCAGGGTTCCATCCAGATCAAAGATGACAGAGGTCTTATTTTCCAGAAGCTTCTCATTCTCTTCCCTGATAAAACTCTCCACACGTTCCTTTAGGAATTGATTTACCCAGTCAAGCTGATAGGTGCCGTCTGCATTGCGAACACTTTCCATTACACCGTGATTGCGCTCTACAAACCTGGCAAAAGCCGGCTCAAATAATTCCCTCTGAATGAATCCACCTGCCTTAATGAAATGACCGCCTCCGGAACCAATCCCTTCACAAAGGGCCTCCGCAAGACGATTGGCGCGAATCTCTGAGATACAGCTTCTTACGGAATATTTGATTCCAAACGGCAAAACCGAATAGACCAACACCTGGTCCACCACATCCACCTCTAAAACCAAATCGCTGATTAGTCCAAGAATATTGGGATCACAAGGCTTTGCGCCTACCAATGCCAGGCGGTACTTTTCGCTGTAATCATAGTTTATCAATGCCTCCCCCGCAATCGAGAGCTCCTCTAAGGATAGATTTGCATTGCGGAATCTTGTGATAAGTTCTTTATCAATCTTGGCATCATCTCTTATCCTTCGATCCAAATCCTGAGATAATTCCGTAAAATTATTGGTGTCTGTCATCAATCCGTAATAACATGCGGTAGCCAGATTTTGATCTTCATTGACCTGAATGCCTTCCTGCTCTAACAGATCCCACACGATGGTAGAGCATGCACCCATCTGGCTTCGGACCTCATGTAGTTCTGGAAGCTCCGTACTTACCTGGTGGTGATCAATCACCACTACATTTTCTGCCTCGAACCGCTGTACATTTCCCTGTCCATACTGGCAATCCACAAGTATCAAAAGCTCCGGTGGTGTCAACTTTCTGATATAATCGATTGGAATATCAAGCTCCTCCACCATAAGCTTTAAATTGCTCTTTTGAATGGCATATGGTCCCCCATAAACCAGCCGTACATTGGTTTTACCATTGCGTTTTAGATACTGATAAATGCCATATCCACTTGCCAGAGCATCTGCATCCGGATTATCGTGACACTGAATTACGATTTGTTCATACTGGAGTAATGTACTTAACTTCAATCTGTTTTCTCCTTTCTGTGACTCTATTTTCTATCCTATTTACCACTACTCTTCATAAAAGGGAAAAAAGTTGTGTTTCGGTTCTTCTTATCAAACATGCTATTGTACTGTAGCATCTGATACCTATCAATCCACTGTGCTTCCTCTCCGGTAGCATCCTCCACATGGATATAGTCCCCTTGAGAATTGGAATAATACCCTCTGGAATTGATTGCCGGAATCTCGTCCATAAGATCTGCCAAAAACTGGTGATAAGGCGGAAGGTCGATGCCTGCTTTTTTCAAAGCCATGGTAGATAAGTAATTCAAGCTTGTTCTTTCAACGGTTGTCTCTTCGCTGTCATAATTGGTCCAGATAAAGAACGGAACGGTATATAAGTCCTCCAGTTCTTTTGTGGTAAGTCCTGAAAGCCCCTTGTTATTCAGTAACGGGTAAAACGAAGAATTAAGCCCCGGCTGATGATCCCCGAAGAATACAATCTCAACGGGCTCCTCCACACTCTGGAAATAGCCAATCAGCTCCTGAATTGCCTTGTCACTTTCATGTACCAGAGATAAGTACTGGTTTGCATCATTATAGGACATTCCAATCTTGTGCACCTGCTCATCAAAATTGTCGTAGTCTGTGGTGTACCCTCCATGGTTCTGCATGGTGACACTCATGATAAACAGATTCTCGCCCGTCTGCTTTGCTTCAAACCGCTCAATAATCTTTCGGTAGAGCTCCTGATCCGTAATATATTCCCTTAGAAGCTTTGTCTGATCAAAATCCTGTATAAAGTATTTTTCATCAAATCCCATGCTTGGATATACGTGATTTCTACTCCATCCGGTCTCATAGTAAGGATGCATGGCAACTGCTGTATAGCCTTCTTCCTTTAATGTAGACACAAGTGAATAGGGATTTTTTCTTAGGTATTGCTGATAGGCAACGGAACCATCCGGCAAAAATGCCATGGAATTTCCTGTTAAAAACTCCCACTCCGAGTTAGGGGTTTTGGCTCCGTAGACGGAGGCTAACGCATAGCCTTTTGTGGTGTTTTCCTCAAGGGAAGACACAAACGGCATGACCGGGATATTGGTATCAAAGGGACCAATCACAGACAGATCACTAAAGGACTCATTCATAATGACGATCACCGTAGGCTTCTGCCCCTCTTCCAATGCTACATTCTCCCGATACTTATTGGACTCCTGTGGGCTCTCTGTGAGCGACTTCGTCTGATTCTCGTAGTATTCTCCCAGCTCCGCGATGGCCTCGGGACTGTAGTCCTCCGGCTCCGACACAAAACAGTCCCGAACCCCCAATGCAAAGTTCAGGATATATCCATTTCGATAGCTGCCCTTTTGCTCCCAGGTCTCCGTGTTGATATCCATGGCATTCAGAGTCACATAGATTCCTATACAGATACTAAGCAAAGCCGAAACCAGTCTGCTTTGCCATATGACCCGGAAGTATACCTGAAATTTTCCGGTGATTACATAGAAAAGAATGGTTCCCAGAAACACAATTCCACAGTGGGGCGAAAACTGTAAATGATACTTACTTGCCACACTAAGTCCTGTGCCCGCTCCAAGAATATCTCCCACCGTAAACTCATTCTGTCGAAACGTCCACACAAAGTAATCAATCAACCCAAAAATCAACAGCGCACTATGTGCCACATTGGCAGAAAGTCTGGGTCTTGCGGTAATCATCAGGAGGATAAAATACACCATCAATACACACAGGAAATTCAAGAAAAGCATGGTGCTTGAGGTTCGATGGAAATTCTCGTCATCCAAAATCACATACTGAACACTAAATACGGAGAAGGCACTTCCCGGGACAAACATCACTATCGTAGGAATCCATGGAATCCCCTCCTTCCACTCCACCTGAAGAGCCAGAAGACCAGCCAGTGCCACACCATATATTGGAAGCCACCACCATGGCAGCTTTGTCAACATTATAATCCCTATTCCCGCCAGCAAAAGCATCGGAAACAGTAGCCAATTCTTTTTATTCCAATCAACTGTAATACTCATTTTTACTACCTAATCTATATACTAATATTGCTGTATTATTTCAAATAATGTCCATACAGCAGGGCACATCGTTATTATTTTATACCCAAATTCGCTTATTTTACAAGCCGGAAAACCGAAAAAAACAGGTATATTTACCTTAATAATTGGTTGTACTATAATGAATACACACAGACCATTACACCTAAGGAGGTGTTACACATGCCAGGCTTTACAACACACTATCTGTTCGGCGTGGATACCTATCACGAACTAAAAGACAAACAGTTAAAGCAGGTCCTGCGTAGGCAAAGACAGGCCTTCTGTCTGGGGCTACAGGGACCCGACATCTTTTTTTACGACATCCCATACTTTGTCCTTTACCAAAAAAGCCTCGGCGCCATTGCCCAGGCAGAAAATACTGGAGCCTTCTTTTCTTATCTGATGGAAAGTCGCATCCTTTTTTTATCTCATCCCATTTGCCTGGAGATTGCGGACGCATATATCTGCGGTTTTATCGGCCACTACACGTTGGATTGCATCTGTCATCCCTACGTCTACGCCAGAACCAAATATGATCCCCAGCATCCCAAGAAGGATTCCCAGTATTTTGGTCAGCACGCCTACTTGGAGGTAGAGCTGGATAATGCCCTCCTTATGGCCAAAAAACATCTCTATCCTTCTGAGTTTCACCAGGAAGCCACCATCCATCTGAACCTTTTACAGCAGAAGGTCATAGGAGAGATGCTTTCCTACGCATTTCGGCACACCTACCCTTCTCTCATTATCAATGAAGGGCTCATGCATCAGGCATTTCGGTTTGCTAAAATCGGAACTCGTTTTTTAAGAGATCCAAAGGGAAAGAAAAAAGTAGTGGCACGGTTTTGGGAAAAGCTAATCTTCCATAGACCATACCTATCTGCCATGGTTCCAAGTGACGGTCAGTATTTTGTATATGATCCTTTGAACAAGTCCCATCACCCATGGATTCATCCATGGACCGGGGAATCCAGCGATGCTTCATTTTTGGAATTATATCAAACTGCCATGGAATTATACGAAAAAAGACTCCAAAATTATGGAGTCCTCTTACGCCATGCCTCAGATACAGGAGCGCTCTCCAGCGACTCTGTAGCAAGGTTCTGCCAGGAATACGGAAATCGCTCTTTCCTAAGCGGATTGTCGCTGGGATAAAAGCGGCATTTCCTTTCCTACCCATTTTTAATTACGGAAGCTGAAAAAATCTCTAATCTGTCCGCATACAATCTGCATCAAATTGCTTCTGGCCTCCACGCTTGCCCATGCAATGTGAGGGGTAATCAGAAGCTTTTTGCTGTCTTTTATTTCTCGAAGCGGATTCTCCGGAAGCATTGGTTCGTGAGCCAGCACGTCTAACCCTGCTGCCCCAATCTCGCCGGCATTGAGCGCATCTGCCAAAGCCTGCTCCTTTACAATAGGTCCTCTTCCCAGGTTTAAGAAGATGGCGGTCTTTTTCATCCGGGAAAAAGCGCGCTCATCCATTAATCCCTCCGTCTCCGGAGTCAGGGGTGCATGAACGGATACAATGTCTGATTTAGAAAGCAGCTCCTCAAAAGTCACCTCCCGGTACTGACTGTCATGATTCCTCCCTGAGGTGGAATAATATAGAACCTCACAGCCAAACGCTTCTGCAATCATGGCAACTCGTTTGCCGATATTGCCAAGTCCTATGATTCCCCATACCTTGCCCTTTAATTCGTGGAAGGTTTCCGAAAAATGAGTGAACATGCAATCGTTCACATAGCTTTCCTCCTTTACGTAGGAATCATAGTAATTGAGCTTCTCCAACAAATAGAAGCACATGGCAAAGGTGTGCTGGGTAACAGATTCTGTTGAGTAGCCTGCCACATTTCTCCAGGCTATTCCACGTTGTTCCAGATAATCCTTGTCCAGATTGTTGGTTCCGGTGGCGGTAACGCACACCAGTTTTAAATGCTTCGCCTCCCCAATACTTTTCTCATTGATCTGCACCTTGTTGAGAACAATCACGTCCGCATCCTTTGTGCGTTCCCTTGCCTCGTCCTCAGACGAAAAATCATAACGAACCACTTCCCCAAGTGCCTGGAACTGTGCAAAATCAATATCTTCTCCTAAGGTCTTCGCATCTAAAAATACAATCTTCATTTGATATTCCTTTTATTTGATTGAGAATTTGTATATGGTAGTGCTGTCATACTTCTGGCCTGCCTCGTACACAGGAGATGCAAAGTTGACCTGATTTACAGCATCCGGGAAGTACTGGGTCTCTAGGCAGAATGCTCCTCTTGCCTCGTACTCTGCTCCATCCTTGCCCTTCTGACCACCGATGAAGTTACCGGTGTACAGCTGAATTCCCGGAAGATCGGTATATACATCCATCTGGATTCCGGTGTCATCACCTACCACGGTAGCGACCTTTTCCATTCCCTGGGATTCTTTGTCAATTGCGAAGTTGTGGTCGTATCCATTGCCATATCCAAGCTGGATGTCTTCCTTCTCGATATCCTGTCCGATGGTCTTCGCGACCGTGAAATCAAATGGAGTTCCTGCTACCGGCGCAATCTCTCCGGTTGGAATTGCATGACTGTTGATTACCGGAGTGTAGTGAGATGCTTTTAACCATAAGGTATGTCCGTACACTTTTCCGGAAGCGTGACCATTAAGATTAAAATAGGTATGGTTGGTAGGATTGATTACTGTCTTCTTATCCGATACCAGCTCATAATGAATCGAAAGTCCGTTGTCCTCTGTCACTTCGTATGTAACGGTCATATCACAGCGTCCCGGGAATCCCTGCTCCAAGTCTCCGCTTACGATGGCAAACACCAGCTTGCTGTCTGTCATTTCCTTCACTGCCCAGATTTTCTCACTGGTGCCGTTGGAACCGCTGTGAAGGTTGTTCTCATTGTCATTGACCTCCAACTGGTAGGTAACACCGTCAATATCGAATTTCGCATTTGCGATACGGTTTGCATTTCTGGCAACAGTTGCTCCAAAATAACAGGTTTCTCTTTCGTAAGGTGCTACATCATCATAGCCTGTGGTAACATCAACCTGCACATTATCTTTTCCGGGTACATGAATGGCAACCACAGCTGCACCAAAATCTGTAATGGAAACTGTCATTCCCTTAGTATTTCCAATGGTATAAAGGGCTGCAGCCTCCCCTTTGCTTGTCTTTCCGAATTCTCTCTTTGACATGAATAAACCCTCCTTAATTTCCTTAGATGATATGTTTTAATAGACTACCCCCATTATACTTTTTTTCACATATCCTTACAATATTTTCGTAAAGGTTTTCGTAGATTTTGCCGATATAGTTAAAAATGCAGGAAAACACTTCCATGGAGGGAAAAATGAGCAGCTCAAAGGTCAGTACCGGAACGACCCTATCTCAGAATTACTATCTGAGGCGGTTTTATGAAAATCAGACAAGTGCATTCAAATCGGCCCAAAGAAAGGCCCAGAACACTACTACTTTGTCTAATCAGGACATTACCGCTCTTCACAAGGCAGTTCGCAAATTGCAGAATTTCGACTATGAGAAGGAAAGTCCAAAGGATGAAAATGGCAATTCCAGCATCACCAACGCCATCTCCGCCTTTGTGGATATCTATAACAATACCCTGGATTCCTCTGTCAAGCTGGACGATCACGATGTGGAACGCTACATCAGACAGATGAAGAAAATTACCCGTGAGAACAAATCAAAGCTTAGGGATATGGGCATTGAAATAAAAAATGGGGGAAAACTGGAAATCAAAAAGAGTCTCCTTACCGCTGTCAAATCTGACAAAATCAAGGAGGTGTTCTCCAAGGAGAACTCCTATATGCGTAACCTGCAGAAAACCGCACGGCGCTTCCAGTACAAATCCGAAGAAATCCTTTACTGTGAGACCACCGGAAACGGAAATACTATCAACCTTGCACTTTAATTTCTCCTAATAAAAGACCTCGTCCATGACACATAACCGTGTCTTGTACGAGGTTTTTATTATAGTTGTTCAAAAAAGGAGAGAATACAAGCCCTTTTTCTCTCTACGGATCCTTGTATCATCCGGTTTCCGCCGCCTCCACGGCTTCCAAGCTTTTCTTTCATGATTCCCGCAAGCTCCCTGCAGTCTTTTGTGGTGCTTCCCACAATAAATCGATAGCCATCGTTATCATTGCCCGCAAAGATGCCACAGTATCCCGGATGCGTCTCTGTAAGCTTATTTACCGCATTTCTCATTACATTGGCGTCCATATTCTCTTCAAATACTATCACCTGCTGCTGATCCTGTGGAATCTCCTTCAGCTGATACTCCAAAAGCTTCTGACCGGCAGTTCCAAGCTCTGACTTTAAGCTTTGAACAGTTCCCTTCAATTTCTGGACGTTATCCACAATGGCGTCCTGGTTGGTGGAAAATATCCCCATTAGTTCAGACACAATGGACGCCTTTTCACGAAAGGCCTCCAAAGCACGGAATCCGCAAAGCATACTGATTCTCACACCACCCTTGTAGTTTTGCAGGGTCATTACCTTTAGCATTCCGATTTCACCGGTTCTTGCCACATGTGGTGCGCAGCATGCACACACATCGTATCCCGGGATGGTGACGATGCGAACCTGTCCCTCTATCTCTATCTTGCTACGATAGTCCATTTCCCTTAATTCCTCTTTGGAAGGATAGGTCACCTCCACAGGAATATTTTTTACAATAGCTTCATTGACCTTAGACTCAATCTCCATGACCTGTTCCCAGGTGAGAGGTCCACTAAAATCCATGGTCACAATCTGATCACTTAGATGAAATCCCACATTATCATAACCATACATGCTATGGGTAATTCCGGAGAAAATATGCTCACCGGAGTGCTGCTGCATATTGGAAAAACGATGCTTCCAGCAGATTTCTCCCTGCACCGTAGCTCCAACTTCCAAAGGTGCCGTTATGGTGTGTGTAATCACATCCTTTTTGATTTGTACATCTAGCACCTCAATGCCTTGAATCGTACCCTTGTCAGGACTTTGTCCTCCCTCTTCCGGGAAAAACAAGGTCTGATCCAGTATTACTTCGTATGCTTCCTTCTCATCCCATTCTTTCTTCATGCAGGATAAAACCGTAGCATTAAATGTTGTCTCATAAGGTGTCTCATCATAAAGTTTTCTTGTACACATTTTTATTTCCTTATCGATACTTTTTCTACATAATATTCTTTATCTAGTTCAAGAACTTTACCAACTCCATCTGCCACCTCAGCTACCGTAACAGTGCAGTTCTTTGGCACTCCGCCTCTCCACACATCCTCCTTGTCCTCATAAAAATTCATAAGAAGACAACGGCTTGCAGCTCCATGGGTGGAGATAAAGATATTCTTATCCTTGTATGCCTCATTGGAAATCAGAGACTGGTAGAAATCTGCAGTGCGTTTGATTACCTGCTCAAAGCTTTCTCCCTTAGGAGGTACCACACAATGCAATGGGTCCTCATAAAAATCCCGAATGAATTCCTTTGGAAGCACCTCGCTCTGAAGCATGGATTGACCTTCCCAATCCCCAAAGGACATCTCAATAATTCGACGATCCGTAATCATTGGCAGATTTCTTCCGGCCATTACAATCTCTGCTGTCTGTTTGGCACGGATTAATGGGCTACTGATTACCAGGTCAATATCCACGTCCTTCATTCCCTCTGCAACTTTCTCTGCCAACTCAATTCCTTCCTGAGCTAAGAGAATATCAGAACGGCCCTGAAGCTTTTTAATCTTGTTCCAGTTAGTCAGACCATGTCTCATAATATATAATTTCATGTTGATTACCTCACAAATACTTTTTCACTTTCCCTATTATACCTTCCTATGTGGAAAAAGTCATGTGATTATCCATTTTTCCTGCTATCGGACCTTGCTGTTATCTAGCCTTTCTGTCATCTGGTCTTGCTGTTATCTGGTCTTTCTGCCAACTAACCTTGCTGTTATCTGGCCTTTCTGTCATGTCATTTTCCTGCTATCAACTGTTGGAGCGCCTCCCATACTCTGTTCGCATATAACTCTTTGATTTCATGTCTGGAGAGACTCTCTATCTTTTCATTGATTTCATAATCGTATCGTTTGTCATCGATTTGGATACAGAAAAACGCCTGCCCTATGACACTATCTTTGTTGTTTGGATCCGGATTTCCTGTGGTTCCTGTGATCCCAATGGCAATTTTTGTTCTGAACCTTTCTCCCGCAGTGCTGGCCATAGCCCTGGCACATTCCCCGGAATACACCCCGTACTGCTCGATCACTGCCTTATCTACACCCATCATCACCTTTACTTCATTGAGGTAGGTCACAAACCCGCCTGGGAAAACAGCGGAAGCCCCCGGTACATCCGTAATCATAGAGGAAAGTAAGCCTCCCGTACAACTTTCCATGGTAGATATGGTCCAATTCCTTTTTATCAATTCCTTCACGATACTCTCTATCACAGGATTCTCCCCTTTCTGATCACCCTTATTATCCTTTTATCCGTTTGTTCGTTTGTCCGTTTTTTCTGCTGCCTTATGATTAATATTATACTCTAGTTGCTTGAGTAAACAATTGAGTAATCCATGGAAGTATGCTGTGATGCCATCCTACCCTTGCAAACATTCCCTTTGCGTCGTCTCTTATCGTTTTCACTTTCACATTTTTCACATCTCTTAAGATTCAAATTTTTTCTTTATAGCCCGTTCTACCGGAATGATAGAACCCAGCAGCACTGCAATCTGAATCACGCAGATAATAACTGTCATCAGACCAATGGTATCATCACTGCTATGAATAAATGGAAGCTGCACCACAATGGTAGGAATCAGCATTCCTATGCCAAGCTTCACCCAGAGTCTTCCGCAGTAATCATGAGCAAATTTCCAAGTTTCCATATTTTTCATGGAACGCTTTGTTCGATATCCCATATAGTAATTGATATTCTGAGGAGGACATTTATACATCATGACACCTGCTCCCCACATAAATACGGGAATTAATAAATTACAGATAAACATCATAATCCAAAACCACAGCATAGATACGCCTCCTTCTAAATCTACTTTTTATATCTTTGAAATATAAACGAATAGG
>JALEPP010000130.1 GCA_022767075.1 Agathobacter sp.
TCTCATGTATTTTCGCAGCAAAAAGAAAAACAAATACGATATTTCTCTTTATGAGCCCATTGGTACAGACAAGGAGGGCAATCAGATTCATCTGGTGGATGTGGTGGAAAATCCTCAGAAGGATATGACAGAGAGTGTAGAGGATAAGACACTTTTCCATTTGATCAGTCAGAAGATGGAAGAGGTGCTGGAGCCAAGAGAACTGCTGGTTCTTAGAATGCGTTATGGTTTAGATGGCAATGACTCAGTGTCTCAAAGGGAGATAGCCGGTGTACTTGGTATCAGCAGGTCTTATGTGTCGAGAATTGAAAAACATGCCCTGGAAAAATTGCGGGATTTATTAGAGTAATAAAGAGGGATGGACAAAGATGGAATTTATGGTATGATAATTTCATCTTTTTCTTTTTATATGATTTCTATTGCGATAACTATCTTCTGCGATAAAATTCTACTGCAGTAATTTTCGTCGCAGAATTATCTTATGCAAATTTATCTTATGCAGAATTCACTGCGAAGCTCCCATTATGGAAATGGAGAAAAAATGTATAGTACCGTTCAGACTGCTATTTTGGATGGAATTAAAACCATGCCCATTACGGTGGAGGTGGATATCTCAGAGGGCATGCCAATGTTTGATATGGTGGGAAATCTGGCGCCGGAGGTACGAGAGGCAAGAGACAGAGTCCGCACCGCGTTGCACAACTGTGGAATTATCCTTCCGCCCAAGAGAATTACACTGAATCTATCCCCCGGAAATGTCAGAAAGACCGGGACCTTGTTTGATCTTCCCATAGCGGTGGCTTTGTTACTTTCCATGGGACTGGTTCAGGAGGAATACTGCAAAAATCGTGTGTTTGTGGGGGAGCTTAGCCTGATGGGGCAGATTCTGCCTGTTGCGGGAGTATTGCCCATTGTCTGTGATGGAGTGGACAGCGGACTGGAGGAATTCATCGTTCCTGCAAAAAATCAAAAAGAGGCTTCTCTTGCACAGGGGGCAACCTGTTATGGGTTTTCGCACCTTGGGGATTTGATTGCTTTTTTGAATGGAACTCCTTACAGGGAGGAGACCGGTGAGGAAGAAAAGGAGAAAAACAGGAGTCTGGAACTGGATTTTGCAGAAGTGAATGGGCAGACCTTTTTGAAGAGAGCCTGTGAGGTGGCGGTGTCCGGGATGCACAATATGCTCATGATAGGACCGCCGGGGACGGGAAAGACCATGGTATCCGAAAGGATTCCTACCATTATGCCTGCCTTGACCAGGGAGGAACAGCTGGAGCTTTCCAAAATTTACAGTGTCTGCGGGCTGCTGACAGAGGATGGACATCTCATTGAGAGCAGACCGTTTCGAAGCCCTCATCACACCGTTACAAGGACTGCTTTGACCGGAGGTGGCACCATTCCAAAGCCCGGAGAGATTTCTTTGTCCCATGAGGGGGTCTTGTTTTTGGATGAACTGACGGAATTCCAAAAATCTACGCTGGAGGTGCTAAGGCAGCCTCTTGAGGAGCATGAGATTAATCTGGTAAGACTCAATGGAAGAATCCGGTATCCTGCCAACTTTCTGCTGCTGGCTGCCATGAACAACTTAGCTATAAATATGATACAAGCTGTGAGGTATAAATCCCTTGAAAGAAGGCTTTTTCATGGTTCGAATTATGGAATTATACCTATTTAGCTTGTAATAACGAAATACAGGACAAATTCTGAATGCCCTATTTGAACCCCTTTTAACGATAGAAATGAATAATCGTTAAACTGTAGGGTATCGTTAAATGTTTCAAAAGCAGAGAATATCTGCATCAATCGTGCCAATTCTGGTACAAGTATCCATTTAAATTATGAAAGAGAGGAATAGCCTATTGTTCACAGAAAGAGAAAAGCAACTGCTGGAAGGTGGGTATTTTACCATTATCCGAGATGAGGAAAAGTATATCGAGATTAGGAGTAATAACACTCGGCATCAATGGATTATCTTCAAGAGGTCAATTGATTCAAATAAACCTGTGACTTTATATCACAAGCATACAGCAGATACAAAGTATTACCACAAGCATTGGGAAACCTGGACGGTAGCTATGGCAGTGGAAAGCATTAAGAACCATGATACATATGTGATTGAAAATGGGAAAACCGTC
>JALEPP010000140.1 GCA_022767075.1 Agathobacter sp.
AATCAGCCAGTATAAACTTGGCTATCTTTGTTCATTCTGATATATCTCAGAATTTACTGTTTAAAGGTTTCTTGATTCTTCAAGAAATAAATCTCTTGGATCTTTCAAGGTTTTTCACTGTTCAGTTATCAATGTTCTTGCCGTCTCAGCGATAGCTCGATAATAATATCATCTGGGCATCGGACTGTCAATAGCTTTTTTTAAATTTTTTTTGTACATTTTCTTAAGCCACTGCAGTCCTTGGTTTTACTGAAGTTTTTCACTCCACTCTTTTTCCTTAAACCCTGTAAGCACAAAATCATCCCCTACCAGAATTGGACGTTTTACAAGCATACCATCTGTGGCAAGAAGTGCATACTGTTCCTCCTCCGACATGTTTGGAAGCTTGTCCTTTAACTGCATCTCCTTGTACAACATTCCACTGGTATTGAAAAATTTCTTTAATGATAATCCACTTTTCTGATGCCACAGCTTTAATTCTTCCACCGTCGGATTCTGCTCTTTTATTGGTCGCTCCTGATAAGAAATCCCATTTTCATCCAACCACTTTTTTGCCTTTTGACAGGTGCTGCATCTAGAATAGCATAAAAATTCCATCATTTACTCCTCCTATATCTCATTTACATTTCGGATTCCAACAAGTTCGATTCCCTTGATGTGCCCCATTTTCTCTTTGCACACCTGCGGAAGAATACACCTGGTAAAGCCCAATTTCTTAGCTTCCAATACTCTTTGCTCCGCCATGGAAACCGCACGCACTTCTCCGCTTAGGCCCACTTCTCCAAAACAGATTGTATTGGGGTCAATTGGCTTATCGTTATAGCAGGATACAATAGCAAGTACAATTCCAAGGTCAATTCCCGGCTCGTTCATGCGTAATCCACCTGCAATATTCACATAGGCATCGCACTCAGACATGCGAAGCCCCATTCTTTTTTCAATTACAGCCAAAAGAAGATTTACTCGGTTATAATCGGCTCCTGTTGCAGTTCTTCTTGGATTGTTTAAAAACGAACGGCATACTAATGCCTGTACCTCTAAAAGAATAGGTCTGGTACCCTCCATGGAGCAGGTTACCACAGATCCTGATGCATCCTCCGGTCTTCCGCTGAGCATATACTGAGATGGGTTTTCTACCTCCACCAAGCCTTCTCTTCGCATCTCGAACACTCCGATTTCATTGGTGGACCCAAATCGATTCTTCACACCACGAAGTACTCGGTAGGCTTCGTGACGATCCCCTTCAAAATACAACACCGTATCTACCATGTGCTCCAACACACGTGGACCGGCAACTACACCTTCCTTGGTAACGTGACCAACAATAAAGATGGTAATTCCCATTCCCTTCGCCATCTGCATAAACGCTGCTGTTGCCTCTCTTACCTGAGAGACACTTCCCGGTGCGGAAGAAACTTCTTCGTTGTACATGGTCTGAATAGAATCAATGATTACCACTTCCGGTTTTTCTTTCTCCAATACTTGCCTGATATCTTCCAAATTGGTCTCGCATAAGAGCTTCAATGAGTTCCGGAATGTGCCAATTCTCTCTGCCCGAAGCTTAATCTGTCGAAGAGATTCCTCCCCTGACACATATAGAACAGAGATTTCCCGATCCGATAAGTTCTTGCACATTTGTAATAAAAGGGTGGACTTCCCGATTCCCGGGTCTCCTCCTACCAAAACCAATGAGCCTTGTACGATTCCTCCGCCTAACACACGATCCAGTTCAACAAAGCCTGTACCGGTGCGAACTTCTTCATCTGTCTTAATATCAGAAAGTGGAACAGATTGAACCACTTCCTTCTTGGAAATCATTTTACCTGCTCCACTCAGTATTTTCTTATTAACTTGCTCTTCAACAAATGTATTCCATTCTTTACACCCCGGGCATTGTCCCAACCATTTGGATGACTCAAAGCCACAGGACTGACAGAAGAACACGGTAGTCTTTCCTTTTGCCATAGTTATTTCTTGATCACGGAAATAGAAGCTGCATCAACACCTTCTAATTCTACGCTTAAACTTAATTTGCCTCCAAGGTTTGTCTTCATAACACCAGCAGATTCTTCATTTACGATTATCTCGTACTCTGCCTCTGCTTCTAACTCCAATGTAATCTGAGCATCTTCCTGTCCTTCCACGGAAAAGGAGACCTTGTTTTCTAATGCCTTGAAGTTATTGACAGTGGTTCCCGGAACGGACTCATATACAAACATTCCGTTCTTCTCCAGCTTTGTAATATCTTTATAAGTTTTTACCTTGTAGAGATCTCCCTGAAATTCAAAATCATCTAATTTGGCTTTTGCTGCTAAGGAGTAATCTCCAAAGCTGATGCTTCCGTCCTCTTCCTTGCGAATAAGTTCTGTTACTACTGACATGTTTTCCTCCTGTGTATCCCCTGATTTTTCGGGATTGTGTGTGATAGTAATATTATATTATATCGTCCGCTCGATTACTAGTTCCTTCTTCTTTACAGACACAGAAACTTTATCATTTTCTTTCACTTTTCCTGACACAATCATCTCTGCTAATGGGTCTTCGATTGTTTCTTGAATCTTGCGTTTCAGTGGACGAGCACCGTATTTGCGATCATACGCTTTTTCTACAATCCAATTTTTTGCAGAATCTGAAACCTTTAGCTCAATAGATAACTGCTCTGCACATCTTGTTTTTAATTCATTCAAAAGAATCGAGCTAATCTTCTTAAGGTCTGTCTGATTCAACTCTCTAAATACTACGGTCTCATCAATACGATTCAAAAACTCCGGTTTAAATATGCGACGAACCTCTTCCATGACACCATCTTTCATTCTGGCATGGTTCTGTTTCTCATCTTCCTTCGCTCCAAATCCGAGTTTCTTTGGCTCAATAATGGACTGCGCACCTGCATTGGAAGTCATAATGATAATGGTGTTCTTGAAATCAACCTTTCTTCCCTGAGAATCCGTAATCCGTCCGTCATCAAGCACTTGTAAGAGGACATTGAACACATCCGGATGTGCTTTTTCAATCTCATCAAATAAGATTACTGAGAATGGATTTCTACGAACCTTCTCACTGAGCTGTCCCCCATCCTCATGTCCTACATACCCCGGTGGGGAACCAATCATTTTTGATACGCTGTGTTTTTCCATATATTCAGACATATCTACACGTATCATCGCATCCTCGTTTCCAAATACAGCTTCCGCCAATGCTTTGGAAATCTCTGTTTTTCCTACACCTGTAGGTCCCAAAAACAGGAATGAGCCGATTGGTCGTTTTGGATCCTTTAATCCCACTCGACCTCTTCGCACTGCTTTTGCAACTGCTGACACCGCTTCTTCCTGACCAATAACCCGTTTATGAAGGATATTCTCTAATTTTGCAAGTCTACTTGCCTCATTTTCCGTAAGCTTTGCTACCGGAATCTTGGTCCAGCCCGCTACTACGTCCGCAATCTCTGCCTGAGAGACTGTAGGCTTTTTCTTCTTTCCTGCCCGTTTATTTCTCCGTTTGATTTTTTCCAGCTCTGCCTCGGCATTCTCTTTTGCCTCGCAAATCTCTCTTGCCGACAGTAAATCTCCATCCCGCAGGGCATCTTCCAAACCAAGTTCCAAATCCTTAATCTGTCCCCTGAGTTCATCTAACTGAGGGGTTTCCATTACCATTCCAAGACGGGTTTTTGCCGCCGCTTCATCCATCAGGTCAATTGCCTTATCCGGTAGAAATCTGTCACTAATGTAACGGGAAGACAATTCCACTGCTGCTTTTATTCCGTCATCGGTAATCTCCACCTGATGATGCTTTTCATAAGCCGGGCGAAGTCCCTTCAAAATTTCTTCGGTCTCTTCCATGGTTGGTTCTTCCACCATTACCGGCTGGAATCTGCGTTCCAATGCCGCATCCTTTTCAATATGCTTGCGGTATTCTTCAATGGTTGTGGCGCCAATTACCTGGATTTCTCCTCTTGCAAGTGCAGGTTTCAAAATATTGGCCGCATCCAATGCGCCCTCTGCTCCACCTGCTCCGATTATGGTATGAATCTCATCAATGAAAAGAAGAACATTTCCATCTGAAGCTACTTCATTAATAACCTTCTTAATTCGTTCCTCAAATTCTCCGCGATATTTTGATTTTGCCACAAGACCTGACATATCTAATGACACAAGTCGCTTTCCTGCTATATTCTCCGGGACACACCCATCTACGATACGCTGTGCGATTCCCTCTACAATAGCAGTCTTTCCCACTCCGGGTTCACCAATCAGACATGGATTATTCTTTCCACGTCTGCTCAATATCTGGATTACTCGGTCATTTTCACTTTTTCTGCCAATCACCGGATCCAACTGCCCATCAGCTGCCATCTCCGTCAAATCTCTGGAATACTGATCCAAAGTGGGAGTCGTGGATACATTGCTTCTGGCATTCTTACTCTTTTGCATTTCATCTCTGTACAGATTAGGATCTTCTCCCATTGCAACAAGAGTATCTGCAAAAAGCTTTTGTCCACTGATCTCCATGGTGTTCAGCAAACGGACTGCCGCGCAATCCCCCTGCTTAATCAAAGCGATCAAAATATGCTCTGTTCCGATTTCCTCACTTCCAAAGCGCTCTGCTTCCTCTTCACTGTGCCGCATGATTTCTGCTGCTTTTGGAGAATATCCCTCCATATCCTGCAGGGTCACATCAGACTGTGGTGCAATCAAATCAGAAATAAGCTCCATCAAGTGTTCCAGGGAAACACCGTTCCCCTGAAGCACCTGTGAAGCCACCCCTGTATCCTCTCGCAATAATCCTGCAAGAATATGCTCTGTTCCAATATAGGCCGTATTTTGTTTCTTCGCAATACGTTTTGCCTGGTCCAAAGCTTTCTTTGCTCTTGGTGTAAACTTCATATTCTAATTTTTCCTCCTATAAATCAAGGAATTCAATGTCATCATCGTCCTCATCTGACGCCTTTACACTTTGAATCTTCTTTGGTTTCTCAGGAGCTTTTTCCACCTGTGGTTTCTCCTGATTATTCATATCAGCCTTAATCTCTTCCATGGTCTCGTTTAAGATGGCATCCATGAAATCTTCCACCTCTGCCATAGCAGGCTGAGTAGATTTTGTATCCTCAAGGATTGCTTTCTTGGTTTCCATTTTCTCAGATGATACATCATCCTTGTTCTTTAAAGAAGTCTCAACGTCATTTTTAGGTTTTTCTATTTCAGGTTCTTCTATTTCAGGTTCTTCTACTTTGAACTCTTCCACTTGAGACTCTTCTATTTT
>JALEPP010000144.1 GCA_022767075.1 Agathobacter sp.
CCGGATTCTTTTAATTTCATCTTCTTTTTATCGATAATGAGCATAGATACCTGCTGTGCTGTTGCGGCCAGCTGTGCATCCTGTTCCTCCTTCTTTTTCTGAGCCTTCTTTGAAAAGAAATATAATCCAATGGTCGCTGCCACAAGGACAACGGTAATAATTAATAATGCGATGGTCCATCCGTTCATGTCTCGCATCCTCCTTCATTTTCATCTGCGTAATCAAACTGCATATGATTGTATCATTGATTTATGGAAAAATCAACGAAAACTGCAAGGGAAAACTATAAGGTTACCCTGCTTCCCTTTGGTTGCACCATCAGTTGCAGGGAGCAGTCTGCCACATGCTGGCTGTTGAGCTCCATGCCATATTCCACCTTTGCCAAGATAAGCTCCTCCTTCTCCTCTATCCGGACCCATCTTGCATCCACCCCGATTTCTAGACTTCCATATGGAGTGCGGTAATAGCTTACATTTTTCTTGTCCTTTTCAAAAAGGAGATGGGTGGTGGTCATTCCGGTTCGGTTTAGCTCTAAAAAGTTCTCGCAGAATTTCACACGGTTCTTGTCAGGCTCCTCTCCGTGTTCATTTTGCTCCTCATAAAGTACATAATGCTTTCCGTTCTTATAATAATACTGTCCAAATACAATGGTTTCTACCGGTTCCGGTTTCTCATCCCCAGGCTGTGCCTGAAGCCCCGATATGGTAATCAATACTTCTTTTGTCATAATCTATCTCCAAAATCCGTGATAGAATGCATTCTAACGTGTTTTCTCCAAGAAATCAAGGCACTTCCTGCCAAGCTTCCACTGTAGCTTGACTTTTCCCGGCTGAAACACACTCTCATATTCCTCTTCGTCAAGCACTTCCTTGAGTTCCTGTCTCTCTTCCTCCTCAACCACCTCATACACCGCATTTTTAAAACACATATTGGGATAGAGCACGCACCACCAATTATGTCCTTTTCCCTGGCCGATGGTTACCTCCAGAGCCTGGTACTCCCCTGCCGGAAAACAATACGGACCATACTCCTTTTCCGGGAAATGTACCCTGGCAATTTGGGCGGTCACCTCATAATCGTACCCCTGCTGCTCAATGGTCTCCTTTGCCACAGCGGTCAGCTCCGGAATGGACTCTAGCACCACCTTTTTACATTCCTCCAGATTCGTCACCTCTGACATTTTCGGTGCAAGGTAGTTCCCTATGGCGTCTCTCACCTGTTCCTTCAGTTGCTGATCCTCGTTTCCATCGCTATTGGCAAGCACATGAAACCGAAGTACCTTTCGCGCGATTGCAGGCTGCAAATCCTCACTTGTTCTCACATTCTCCGCTATTTGAGGAACAAGCCCCAGAAAAAAGAAGAAAAGTACACAAAGTATCATCCTCTTTTCTCTTTTTCTCTCATTGCAATTTTTCCGGCTCATTTTCACAGGACCATCCTTTCCATTTCCTTTTCTAGTCCCATGATTTCCCATTTTTTAGATTCTATTCACTTCCTATCCCATTTTCCTTCCAGTATCCTTGTTTCCGAAAAAGCCCGTTTGCTTCCCGGACCGGGATAAGTGTTCTTTCTTTCCATTTTTCCATTTTGATATAATGAGTAATAACAGGGATATCATCTTCGCTCTCCAAATACGGGAATAATAACGTCTTGTCCTGATTATCTGCCTCTGCAAGAAATCCTCCAATTGTAGGGAAGCCTTCTGGATTAATCTCCGGGTGATTCTCGAGCAAAAGCTCAATTCCCTCCGCTTCATCCAGATACTCTTTGGGCTCCTCTGCCACAAGGATATAGGTATTCCACGGCATATCCTTAAGCTTCGCCAGCTGCTCCGCCAGATAATCTAATTTCTCCGTGTCCGCAAACACATCCTGCTGGACCAATAAAATCTTTGTGTGATTATAATCCGGAGTTTTTCCCAGATTTTCTCTTTTCTGTTCCTCCGAAAAAAAGAAATCTCCCTCCTCATTCACCCCAAGGCTCATAGGGAAAAAACGCTTCTCCAGTTCCACCGCTCCACATCCCGTACACAAAAGCAACACCAATGGTACCAACAATAAAAATGGTCCTGTGAGTATACGACCAGCTTCTCTCACCACACTCTCCATCCTTTCATCTGCATACATCCAATACACAAGCAACAAAATCGATAGGCTCACGATTCCGGTGCCCTTTGGTTTTCCAAGCTTCTCATTGACCAGCATCACTGCCACATGGGACTGCAGCATCAATCGCATCAAAAGAGCAAAAAACCAGATTGCCATCAAAAGGGCATCTGTTCTCTTAAAGAACCCTCCCGTAATTTGAACGGAACTCATAATTTCAATGATGGGATCTCCAATCTCGTTCATGGCCTTTCTGCCAAAGCTTCCCAAAAGCACTCCATACGCCAAAACCACCAAAACCATGGATAACAGCAACGCATTTCTGGAAGCCTTCCTCATGCTGTCCTTCCCGGAAAAAGGAACCCACAGCATCCATATGGTGCTACCATATGTCAGAAAGATAAAAAAAGCCCTCTGTATGGTCTCTTTTAGATATCCCGTGGTGTGATTTGCTTCTGATACCGGTTGAAAAAGCGAAAAGTTATCCACATTTATCCCTTTAATACTATAGATAAGAGCCAGTACAAAGGGGATAATCACCACCCAAAACAAAACCTCTGCCGCTCTTGCAAAAGGCTCCGCTCCTCCGGAGACTCCATAGGCTGCAATGCCCAGAATTAGCAGGATTACAACAATAATTGGCTCTCCCGCAATCAAGTGCTCCACCATCAGATTCGAGAAACTGAACAGTGTTAAACTTGACACCAGAACACTCTGAAGGATTATCCACATAAAAAGTGGAAAACTATGTGTATGATCTAAGGATATTCTTTTTTGAATCTGAGACAATCCCCAAAGATACAACCCCGTTGCTCCATATCCAAGGCCCAGTGCCAATAGATCAAAGCCCCCCGGAAGAGTCCCCACGGCCTTTGGTACCCACATGGTCGCACTTCCAAAGTATGCCAAAAACAATAATCGATATCCCTGTCTTTGGGATATCCTTTCATTGTTGGAAAACATTAATTTCTCACCTCTTGCTATCAACTATTTTTTTCTTCTTTCGTCTCAACCGTACTCTTTGATTCCTTCTTGCGTAAATAGGCCTTACGGTATTTTTCTGAAGGGGATATCTCCACAGCGCATCCCTTTTATCCAAGTCTCCGTTGATATCTCCTCCGGAAAAAGGAGTAAGGTATGGAATTCCAAAGCTTTTCAGTCCGGCTAAATGAAACAAAATAACCGTAATACACACCAAAAAGCCGAAATAACCAAGCCATGCACTGGCAAAAATCACAAGAAATTTCAATACACGAAATGCATAGGCAAACTCTTCACTTGGTATGGCAAAGGAGCACAGTGCCGTAAAGGACACCAGAATCACCACAATGGGAGACACCAGATGCGCATCCACCGCAGCCTGGCCGATAATTAGGCCGCCTACAATACCAATGGTGCTCCCCATGGCGCCTGGCAATCTCACCCCAGCCTCACGCAATAATTCAAAGGATAACTCCATTAATAGCACCTCAAGAACGGTGGGAAATGGCACGCCCTCCCTTGCCTCCTGAAACGCCAAAAGCAAAGATGTGGGCAATATCTGGGTATGAAAATTGGTCAAGGCCAGGTAAAGCCCCGGCAATGTCATTGCAAAAAAGCTGCTGAAAAATCTAAGAATCCTGGCAAAGGTCGCCATATCCCACCGATTATAGTAGTCATCGGTGGTCTTTAAAAAGGAATTGTAATCGCAGGGAAGTATCAGTGCCACCGGAGAATTGTCCGACAGCACCACCACCCGTCCCTCCAGCAGGGAAAACGCCGCCTTATCCGGTCTCTGGGTAGTCTGAAACTGCGGAAACGGAGAGAGCCAGGATTCTTCTGCAAGCTGTTCGATGACACCGCTATCCAGCACCCCATCCACAAGGTACTCCTTCATTCTGCGGTCCAACTCTCTCACCACAGACGGATAGGCCAAATCCTCAATGTAGAGCACATTGACCAGGGTATGGCTTCTCACGCCCATGGTATAGCTCTTCACCTTTACTCTGGTGGATCGCACCCTCTTTCTAACAAGCGCAACGTTTGTCTTCACCGATTCGCTAAAGCCCTCATTGGAGCCTCTCACCACCTTTTCCGATTCGCAGGAGGACACTCCGATTCCGGGAAAACCCTTATCGGATATTTTGATTCCGTAAGGAACTCCGTCCACAAACAAAATGGAATCCCCTGTAAGCATTCCCTGGGCAGCCTCTTCTATATTGTCGTAGATACGGTAGTCCGAAATTCTTCCTTCATTTTCAAGGATGGCCTCAGATAGCTCCTGATTGGTGCCCTCCTTCTTCTCCAGCCACTCTAAAAACACGCCCACTGCGGTAGCTCCTAGATTGCCGGAGGCCAGCGTTACCTCCTCGTAAGCCAGAAATACCTTTCTGCCTCCTGACAGAGTGATATCTATTTTCTTGATATCATCGCAGTTTTCATAGATTGCCTCGTATCTTTTCTTATTCTCTTCCAGCTTTTCGCTTACCGGATGAAAGTCGTCCTGCATAATTCCTCCCACTTGCATCATATCCTTTATTTGTTTCACACATTCCCATTCATTCGTTTTGTTTTGTGACAATTCCTATCAGACATCTGCCACTCCTTGCCCCTGTCCCACCAAGGCTTTTGCCTTTTTGATTCCTCCATGCACAAAAAATGCACATAATAAAGTCAGACATACTGTCTGAATTTACTATGTGCAAACTTTTTCACATCTATTCGATTTTTCCCGGGAATCTTTACTGCTGGGTGCGAATAATCTGGGTAACCGCCGTAGCCTGATTCTCCACGTGATCCCTCATTGCTTCTACCACAAGCTCCTGATTGCGATCCTGTAGCGCCTTTAAGATTGTCTCATGCTCTTCAATCAGTCTCGGATATACCTCCACATTCTTCAGATATTCTACACGATATCGATAAATCTGCTCTCTGAGGTTGTTGAGAAGGTTTACCAGTCTCACATTTCCGGTGGACTCATAGATTACATCGTGGAACTTCTCATCGTACATGGCAATCTGTTTGATATCTGTGGTTTTGGTGCTTTCCTCGAAGGCATCCTTTACCTTGCTGAGAGTCTGAAGCTGTTCCTCCGTTATTTTGTTGCAGGCAATTTTTGCAGCAAGCTCATCCAACGCCTCTCGAACCTCAAGCACATCCTCCATATCCTTCACCGTCATCTTTGCCACTTCCGCACCCTTTCTCGGTATGGTAACAGCAAGTCCCTCTAACTCCAGCATTCGGATAGCCTCTCTGATCGGAGTACGGCTTACCCCAAGCTTAGATGCCAGCTGAAGCTCCATCAGTCTCTCTCCCGGCTTTAATTCTCCCTTTAAAATTGCTTCGCGAAGAGTATTATAAACCACATCTCTAAGTGGCAAATACGCATTTACTTCTAACTGTAAATCGTCTCTCATTTGTTGCAGACTCCTTTATTTTCTACGATTGTTGTAAATAGAGGTCAAGTAAACCTGACCCGCAAGACCTGACTTCTTCATAGCCTTGTAGGCTTCCTTTGCCACCGCTTCCTCCCGGAAAAGTCCAAACACAGTGGGTCCACTTCCGCTCATCATAGAGCCGGCAGCTCCATGCTCCATCATAAATTCCTTGATCTGTGCAATCACCGGATAATTTGGAATGGTCACTGTCTCTAAGACATTTCCCATTTTGTCACATACCCCTTTCAGATTCTTGGACTTAATCTCCGTAATCAATCCGTCGATGTCCGGATGGATGGTATTCTCATCCAATACCAGATTCTCATAGACAAATTTGGTGGATACAGAAATGGAAGGCTTTGCAATTAGCACCGGACACTTAATCATAGGCGACAGGGAATGAAGCTCTTCCCCGATTCCCTCTGCCAGTGCAGTTCCTCTCATCAGGCAATACGGCACGTCGGCTCCAATCTTCACGCCTCGTTCCATCAGCTGCCCTCTGGAAAGTCCCAGTTCAAACAGCTGGTTCATCCCATAAAGCATGGCTGCCGCATCCGTACTTCCGCCGGCCATACCGGCTGCCACCGGAATCCGCTTCTGAAGATTCACAGACACACCAGTATCGATGCCAAACTCATCCATCAGAAGTTTACCCGCCTTGTACACCAGATTATTCTCGTTTACAGGCAAAAATGACAAATTGGTCTTCATGGATATCCCCGGTGTATGTGTCTTTTCAATTTTCAGTCGGTCATATAGATGGATGGTCTGCATAATCATTCGAACCTCGTGATAACCATCCTCTCTTCTTCTTACTACGTCCAACCCTAAATTAATCTTGGCAAGGGCCTTCAGAGAAATCTCGTCCATACCATATCCCCGTTTCACTTTCATTGGTGTCACATTGTACACACTCTGTATTTTGTATACAATATTATATTAGAATCCTACCCAAAAATCAATGTTCCCATGAGCCTACGTGCAAAATAAAGGGAATTTTCTTCAAATAGGGCTTTATTTTTCCTAGGAAGTGGCGATATAATTAATGTAACAATAGCACAGAAGGGATTCATAGCGTACCAAGGAGGGTTATTATGAGTACAAGTACTGTAAATGGCATTGGTGCTTATCAGGCAGCCAATACCTATGAGACCAAGAAAAAAGAGACAGACACCATAGTAGAAAGCCAAAAGGCCCAGTCCACTGCAACGTCCCAGAATTCATCCAGCGGATTTTCCGACACTGCAGCGGTATATGAGCCATCTTCCAAAATCGACCGTGTGGCCTTAGTGAGGCAGTTAAAGGCTGACAATCAGGCACAGATTGATTCCATGAAAAAAATGGCCATGGAAATGATCCAGGGCCAGGGGAATACTCTCGCTCAAAGCGACCAGATTTGGCGATTCTTAGCAGACGGTAAATTTACCGTGACAGAGGCCGCCAAAAAACAAGCCAAAGAAGCCATCTCCGAGGATGGATATTGGGGCGTCAAGCAGACCTCTGACCGTATTGTAGAGTTTGCAAAAGCATTGTCTGGTGGAGATGTATCCAAGGCCGATATGCTGTTTGAAGCCTTTAAAAAGGGTTATGCTCAGGCTACCAAGGCCTGGGGCAAGGAGCTGCCGGATATCTCCAGCCAGACCTATAAGGCCGTGGAGGAGAAATTCGCCGCTTGGAAGGAAGAGGCAGGCACCGATACCGTTACTGCTTAAATCTGCTTCCAAATAGATAGGTTGTAAAGAAAATCACCGACGCTAAGATAATAATCATGGGCCCTGTTGCCACATTGGTGTAGTAAGACACAAACAGTCCAAGGACACCTGAGAACATCGAGAAAATCACGCTGTACAGATGGTACTCCCGCATGTTCGTGGCAATATTCCTACTGGAAGCCGCCGGCAAAATTAATAGTGCATTGATAATGAGAATTCCTACCCATTTGATGGAAAGCATTACCGTCAGTGCCACCAGCACTGCGAATATGTTTTCATAGAATGCTACAGGAATTCTCTTACTTTTTGCCAAAGCTCTGTGAATGCTCATAGCATTGAGCTGATTAAAGGCCAACACCCAAAAGAGAAAGGTCACCGCAAAAATAATCACCAGAAAAATAATTTCTTTTCTGCTGATGCTTAACACATCGCCCACTAAGATACCTGAATACTTTCCGAAGTTTCCATCCTTAGATAAAATTGCAAGTCCAATGGCAATGGAGCAGGAGGAAAATACCGAAATCAAAGTGTCGGTAGATAGTGTATTTTTGCTGGCAATATAATTCAAAAGCAGTGCAAACACAATAGCAAAAATAATCATAGACCAGGTGGTATCCCCAAGGCCGCACACCACACCCACTGCAATTCCGGTAAGGGCAGAGTGTCCAAGGGCATCCGAAAAGAATGCCATCTTTTTATTCACTACCATGGTTCCCATCATACCAAAAAGAGGGGTCATAATCAGAATGGCCACAAGGGCATTTCTCATAAAACCAAAGCTCAACCAGTCCGTAAAGTTCATGCCTATCATCCCTCCTTCTTCACCTTTGTTCCATCCCACTCTTTCGTTCCGCGGTTTCTCTTTCCTTCCTGAAACCACTTCTCTTCTCTTCCCGTAGCAAAGACTTCCTTAAACTCCGGGCTTTCAAATACTTCCTTTGGATTCCCCTGTTTGGATACCGTCTCATCCAATAGAATCACATGATCCGCATATTTTGCTACATAGTCCAAATCATGAGATACCAGAATAATCGCAAGATCATAGTGCTCCTTTAGATACACCATGGTCTTATAAAAAAGCTCCATTCCATTTTGGTCAATGCCGGATACCGGCTCATCCAAAAGCAGGAGATTGGGCTCATCCATAATTGCCATGGACAACAGTACCCTTTGCAGCTGCCCTCCGGAAAGATTACATACCTGCTGGTCAATGAAATCCTTTGCTTCAAATACCTCCAAGGCTTTTTCGATTTCCTTGTACAGGGATTTCTTTTTCCACAGGAACGCCGGCACTCTTGACTGGTAGCTTGCAATGAGATCATATACGGTAACCGGATTGTTCTTCTCAATATTGATGGACTGAGGCACATATCCGATTTTCAATTTTTGAAGGGTGCCATTGTGGGTATCCTTGAACTCAATGGTGCCACTGTGTGGAATATCCCCCAGGATGGCACGAATCAAGGTGGATTTTCCCGCTCCGTTTTTTCCAATGACAGCGTTTAAAGTGCCACAATGCAAATGGAGATTGACATCTGTAAGTACAACCTCCTCCCCGAAATTCACACCAAGATGATTGATTTTAATACAGTGAAATCCACATGGATTAATAATTTTCTTCACGTTCTCTTATTCCTCTATTTCCAATGCTTCATACAACAGGTCAATGTTGTGATTCATGCTGACCAGATAACTATCCAGGGAAAAATCTCCTCTGTTGCAGGTATCCAGATATACCACCTTTGCGTCTGTCTCCTGCTCCAGGCTCTCCGCCACCGAGGCTCCATAGGTCTCCTCTGCCAATATGACACGGATTCCTTTCTCATTGATTTCAGACACTGCCAAAGCCAAATCTCCTGCACTTAATGCGGCCACCTGATCTTCTTCGTCCAGATCCATAAGCACCGACACTTCCCATCCATAATCCTTTGCCACATAGGCATAGGCACTGTGGAGAAGAACCACGTCGGTTCCCCCTGTCTTTGCTGTCAGCTTTTCCTGGCGCTGGGCCAAAGCCTCCAACTGGCTGTCATAAGCCTTGGCATTGTCCACAATCTGTGTGGCATACATCGGATACTGTTCACACAAGCGCTCTGCCAGATACTCCACCTGACCTCGGTAGGACGCCACGCTCATCCACATATGTCCGTTGCTTTCGTGGGCATGGTCATGAGCCTCTTCATGGACGTGTTCCTCCTCATGGTCCACATCCTCCTGCTCGTAATCGTGCTCCTCTTCATGGTCCACATCCTCCTGCTCGTGATCGTGGTCCTCCCCTTGGATGGGAGTCTGACCACTTGTGGTCTCCACAATGGTGAGGTCTTGATATTCTTCCATGACGTTGTCCAAAAAGCTTTCCATATCACAGCCGTTGATTACAAACAAATCTGCCTTGGACAAAAGCTTCAGATCCGCCGGTGTCAGCTGATAATCGTGAAGGCAGCCCGTCTTTGGCTCGCTAAGGTTTGTGACCTGAAGCTCAGATATTCCATCGATAAGATTGGCTGTCATCACATACATGGGATAAAAGGAGGTCACAATATACTTTTTTTCTTCCGGTTGCTCATCCGAATTCAGGGTTACGTAGATTCCCGTCAATCCCAGGGAAACTGCCAGAATCACGGATAGCATCACTGCTACAAATAAATTCTTACTTTTCATTTTCAATTATCGTTCAAACTGCCTATTCTTAAACTGCTTACTTCTAATACAACTTATCCCAAAGTTACTTATTCTTATTCTTTCTGGATTTCTTTCCATGTTTTGGTGGCTTTTTATTCTCGTTGGCCTTGCGCTTTCCCGTCTCTTTTCCGATGGCCTTCCATCTTGGCTTTTTGCCGGATTCTGCCACAGGAGCTTTCTGTTGTTGCTCTTTCTTCTTGTTTCCAAGCAGCTCATCGATTGCCTCCTTAGACAAAGGCTCCCCTTCCTCATCCACCAACACCAAAGAATCAATCAATTCCCAGATCTCTTCTCTGCCCTGTTTGGTCTCTGCTGAAAAAGGAATTACGATGGTGCCCGGCTCCACGTCAAGCACTCGTTTTATCTGTTCCACATGAGCTGCCACCGCACCACGGCTCAGCTTATCTGCTTTCGTTGCGATAATAATCGGGGCAAATCCCATATTGACCATCCACTCATACATGAGCTGATCATTTTCAGAAGGCTCATGACGAATATCGATTAGCAGGAACACTCCTCTTAGCTTCTTGGATTGGTGAAGATAGTCCTCTATCATTTTGCCCCACTGTGCCTTAATCTCAATATTGGCATTTGCATAGCCATATCCCGGAAGGTCTACCAGGTACATGGCATCATTGATATTGTAAAAGTTCACAGTCTGGGTTTTTCCCGGCTGAGCGGAAGTTCTTGCCAGCGCCTTGCGGTTCATCAGCGCATTGATCAGCGAAGACTTTCCAACGTTTGATTTTCCCGCAAAAGCCACCTCGTAGCGGGTATTCTCCGGGAATGTACTGGTGATTCCGCATACGGTTTCCAGCGTAACGTTCTTAATAACCATACTAGGCCTCCTTTTTGCCTGGCAGCTGTAAAACCTGCCACCAATCCTGTCTCTTAACAAAATGCTACATCAATCACTTGATCCAGATGGTCCACATAGACAATCTCTAGTCCCGCCGTAATCTCCTGTGAGATTTCCAGTACATCCTTCTCATTTTTTGCCGGAACACATACGGTCTTGATTCCTGCATTCCTGGCCGCAAGAAGCTTCTCCTTTAGGCCTCCGATTGGAAGCACCCTGCCCCTTAAGGTAATCTCTCCTGTCATGGCAACATCTGCCCGAACCTTTTTACCCGTAATGGCTGACAGCATTGCCGTTGCCATAGTAATGCCCGCAGATGGTCCATCCTTTGGCACTGCACCTTCCGGTATATGGATATGGATGTCGTGCTCCTTGAAATACTCCGGTGCAATATTATATCGTTCACTGATGGAGCGTATGTAGCTAATGCCGGCCTGGGCTGATTCCTTCATCACATCCCCCAGCTGTCCTGTAAGAGAGAATTCCCCCTTTCCGGGCATTACATTCACTTCAATCTCCAAGGTGTCTCCACCTACGCTGGTCCATGCCAGCCCTCGCACGATTCCCACCTCATCAGTGGCATTAATCCGATCATACTGATAGCGTTCCTTGCCCAGATACTTTACAAGATTCTTCTCTGTAATCCGAACCTTCCCGGTCTCCTGTAGATACACCGCTTTGGCAGTCTTTCTGCAGATTTCACCAATCTTACGTTCTAGTCCACGGACACCGGCCTCCTTGGTATAGCAACGAATCATCATTGCCATGGCCTTATCCGTAATAGTGAGCTGTGCCTTGGTAAGACCATTCTTTTCCAGCTGTTTTGGCACAAGATGTTCCTTTGCAATGTGCAGCTTCTCGTTTTCCGTGTAGCTGCTCACCTCTATGATTTCCATTCGATCCAAAAGAGGCTTTGGAATATCCGCAAGGTTGTTGGCAGTTGCAAGGAATAAGACGTTGGATAAATCCACAGGGATCTCGATATAGTGGTCCCTAAACTTATCATTTTGAGCCGAATCCAGCACCTCCAAGAGCGCCGATGCACAGTCGCCCTTGTGACTGTCTCCGCTTACCTTATCAATCTCATCCAATAGCATCAGAGGATTGTTGACCCCTGCGGTCTTTAATCCATTGACAATGCGTCCGGGCATTGCTCCTACGTAGGTGCGTCTGTGTCCGCGAATCTCAGCCTCGTCCTTGACACCACCCAGGCAGATGCGTACATATTCCTTTCCAAGAGCCCTTGCCACAGACTGAGCGATACTGGTCTTTCCTGTTCCCGGAGGTCCCACCAGACAAATAATCGGAGCCTCTCCCTTTTGGGTAAGGTTTCTTACTGCAAGGAACTCTACCATGCGCTCTTTTACTTTTTCCAAGCCGTAGTGGTCTGCATCCAAAATTTCCATTGCATGCTTCAAATCATTATTGTCTTCCGTAGATTTCATCCATGGAAGCTCCAAAAGAGTCTCAATATAGCCCCTTACCACGGCGCTCTCTGAGGAATGACCTCCCAGATTACGGAAACGATTGATTTCCTTTTGGATTTTTTCCTTTACCTTTTGTGGTGCCTCCAGCTCCTTTAGCTGATTCTCAAAGGTCTCGGACTCCGATTCTGAATCCTCACCAAGCTCCTCTCTGATGAGTCCCATCTGTTCTCTCAGGATGTACTCCTTCTGATGCTTGTCCACACGTTCCTTTACCTTCTGCTGGAACTCATTTTTCAGTGCCGTCACTTCGATTTCCTGAAACAATATGGACAGAAGTATTTCGTAGCGGGCGGTCAGATCCAACGCATCCAGCACCTTCTGCTTTTCAGTGTAGTGAATAGGCAGATTGTTGGCCACATAATCAATTACTGCAGAAAGGGAGCGAAGATAGCCCACCTGCTTCTTGGTATCCTTACTGATTCGATTGTTCACGGAAGCGTATCGCGAGAAGGTCTCCTTGACGCTTTCCACCATTGCCGTCTTTGCTTCCTTCGACAGGTCCTGAGTGTCCACGTCAGAGCATACTTCCACCTCAAACTCCAGATAGATATCGTTTTTCACCTGGCCTGATAGCTTCGCTCTGGTTTTTCCTTCCACCAGAATGCGGACGATATCATTTTGCATTTTCATCACCTGCTTAATCTCGGCAAGCACTCCCATGGAGTACAAATCCTCAAAACAAGGCTCTGAAATCTCTTCATCCAACTGGGCAGTGAGGAATACCATCTGGTCTGCGGACATCGCCTCCTCGATTGCCTTAATGGATTTTTTTCTACTTATATCAAAATGGGCGATCATTCCAGGGAGTATGGTCATTCCCCGAAGTGCAACCCCAGGTATTTTCAAAATCTGTTGGGACATAAAATCTCCTAGTATCTGTTCTTTCCAAAATAATAGCAAGAAGGGACTCAAAAGAATCCCTTCTTTTCTTATACCTTTATTAGTCCTCAAGCAATGGCTGTGTATTTCCATCCAATGCAAGATTTTTCTCTACAAGGTCTGCAGTAATGCTGCATGTACTGATGGTATCATCCGAAGGGATACGATACATCAAATCTAACATCACTGCTTCCATAATGGCTCTCAAGCCTCTGGCTCCGGTCTTTCTCTCCAAAGCCTTGTCTGCAATGCGCTCAATGGCATCTTCTTCAAAGGATAAGCCTACTCCATCTAACTCAAACAGCTTGGTATACTGTTTGATCAGGGAGTTCTTCGGCTCCTTCAAAATGCGAATCAATGCGGCCCGATCCAGATTGTCCAGTGATACCGTAATTGGCACACGTCCGATAAACTCCGGAATCAGTCCAAATTTCACAAAATCCTGTGGAAGAGCATGCTTAAAGCTCTCTCCTACATTCATCTGTTGTTTGTCCTTAACCACACCATTAAATCCGATGGATTTGCTATCCATACGGCTCTCTACGATTTTCTCCAATCCATCAAAGGCTCCACCGCAGATAAATAAAATATTGGTGGTATCGATAGGAATCAGTTCCTGCTGAGGATGCTTTCTTCCGCCCTGTGGTGGGACAGAAGCAACCGTTCCCTCTAAAATCTTCAGAAGGGCCTGCTGTACACCCTCACCGGATACATCTCTTGTGATAGAGACATTCTCGGACTTTTTGGTAATCTTATCAATCTCGTCGATATAGATAATACCGTGCTCTGCGCGTTTCACATCATAGTCCGCCGCCTGAATGAGCTTTAGCAAAATGTTCTCAACATCCTCACCTACATAACCTGCCTCTGTTAATGTGGTGGCATCTGCAATGGCAAAGGGAACATTAATAATACGGGCTAAGGTCTGCGCCAAAAGAGTCTTACCGGATCCGGTTGGTCCCAGCATCAAAATATTGCTCTTCTGAAGCTCCACATCTCCCAGATCATTTCCTGCAAGCACTCGTTTGTAGTGGTTATACACTGCCACCGAGAGTACCTTTTTGGCCTGATCCTGTCCAATTACATACTCATCCAGAAAACCCTTCAGCTCCTCCGGTTTCAACAAATTGATGGAAGCTGCCGGATCATCCTCCTCCGGTTCCCCGGATACCCCTGCTCCAAGCTCCTCCTCAATAATTTCGGCACAGATGTCCACGCATTCATCACAGATAAATGCGCCATTTGGTCCGGAAATCAGTCGATGCACCGCATCCTGTGGTTTTCCACAGAAGGAGCAACGAACTACATCTTTCTTTCCTGCCATACTATTTCTCCTACTGTCTGTTCGTGATTACTTCGTCGATAAGTCCATAGGCTTTTGCCTCTTCTGCACTGAGATAGTGATCTCTCTCCGTGTCAAGAGTAACCTGCTCTACAGATTTTCCGGTGTTCGCAGCAAGAATTTCATTTAATTTCTTTTTGGTTTTTAAGATATTCTCAGCTGCAATTTCAATCTCTGTTGCCTGACCCTTTGCTCCGCCTGATGGCTGATGAATCATAATCTCAGAGTTAGGAAGTGCGAAACGTTTGCCCTTTGTTCCACCTGCTAAAAGGAATGCACCCATGGAAGCTGCCATTCCAAGACAAATGGTAGACACATCACACTTGATATACTGCATGGTATCATAGATAGCAAGACCTGCAGTTACCATTCCACCCGGAGAGTTGATGTAAAGCTGAATATCCTTGCTTGGATCCTCAGACTCTAAGAAAAGAAGCTGTGCAATAACAAGACTTGCAGTTGTTTCATTTACTTCTTCTCCCAGGAAAATGATACGGTCCTTTAATAAGCGGGAATAAATATCGTAATTGCGCTCCCCGCGACTGGTTTGTTCTACGACATAAGGTACTAAGCTCATGATATATCCTCCTTATACACTGAATAAAGGAAAGACCGGTCTGTACTTGCAGACCAGTCTCCTCTCTTTTGCTTACGCTTTATCTTAAGCCTCTTCTGTTTCTGCCTCGGAATCAGCTTTTTTCTTTGTGGTGGCTTTGCGCTCTTTTGCATTGTCCATAATGAGTGCTACGGCTTTCTGAATCTCTAAGTCTCTCTTCATAGAGTTCTTCTCAGCATCTCCCATGTAACCTTTCAGCTTATCAGCTTCCATACCGTACATAGATGCCATCTTCTCGATCTCAGCATCGATATCCTCATCTGTTACTTCGATGTTCTCAGCTTTCGCAATTGCCTCTAATACAAGGCTGCTCTGGATGCGAGAAACTGCTTCCGGACGCACCTGCTCTTTTAATGCATCCAAGGTAAGTCCTGAGAACTGCATGTACTGCTCCATTGAAAGACCTGACTGTGCGATTCTCTGAGCGAACTCTTCGATCATGTTCTCACACTGAGTATCTACCATTGCATCCGGAAGCTCCATCTTAGATTTGTCGATGATCTTCTGGATTGCTTCGTCTTCCTTGGTACGCTTTGCTTCGTTTTCTTTCTGCTCTTCCAGACGTTTCTTTAAGTCCTCCTTGTACTCTGCAAGGGTATCGAACTCTGAAACATCCTGTGCAAACTCATCATCAAGTTCAGGAAGCTCTTTTGCTTTGATCTCGTTAATCTTTACTTTGAACATTGCAGGCTTTCCGGCAAGGTCAGCTGCATGGTACTGCTCTGGGAATGTAACGTTAACCTCTACTTCATCCCCAACATTCTTTCCTACTAACTGGTCTTCGAAGGTGTCGATGAAGCTGTGTGAACCGATCTCTAAGCTATGGTTCTCACCTTTTCCCCCTTCGAATGCAACACCGTCTACAAATCCTTCGTAGTCGATTACTGCTGTATCGCCTTCCTGTACAGGACGGTCAGTTACAGAGATTGTTCTGCTGTTGTTGTTTCTTTCTTTCTCTAACGCTTCTGCTACTTCCTCATCGCTTACCGTGCAATCGATCTTAGTAACGGTAACACCCATGTATTTTCCAAGTGTAACTTCTGGACGAACTGCAACCTCTGCAGTAAAGATAAATGGCTTACCTTTCTCGATCTGTACGATATCGATAGTAGGACGAGAAACGATATCTGCACCACTTTCCTCTACTGCTGCAGGATAGTTCTGCTGCATAAGAATATTGGCTGCCTCTTCATAGAACACTGCTGCACCGTACATTTTCTCAACCATAGCTCTTGGAACCTTTCCTTTACGGAATCCAGGAATGCTGATCTTGTTTTTCTCTTTCTGGTAAGCAGCCTCTAAGGCTTTCTCCAAATCTTCTGCAGAAACTTCGATGGTGAGTTTCGCCATGTTCTTTTCTAAATTTTCAACCTGTACACTCATTATTTATTGTATCCTCCTTGTATATATGAATATCTCATGTACATCACATTTGTGATTGGGCCACCATGGGCACCAATCTGCCCGTAAATGGGCATAGTGCGACCATTGCAGTCACTGTAGCATTATAGCACATGGATTCTAGTTATTTCAAGAGGTTTCTGCAAATTGTGCCATATACAGATTGTAGTAAGCTCCCTTCTTTGCAAGAAGCTCCATTGGACTACCCTGCTCCTTGATACCGCCCTCATCAATGACAAAAATGCGGTCTGCATTCTGTATCGTAGAAAGTCTGTGGGCAATAACAAAACTGGTGCGTCCCTTCAGCAACGCCTCTATACCCTTTTGTACCATCAATTCCGTATGGGTATCAATGCTTGAGGTTGCCTCATCCAGAATTAAAATCTTTGGCTCTGAAATCATGGTTCTTGCAAATGCAATCAGCTGACGCTGGCCGATGGAAAGACCGGCTCCCTGTTCTTTTAGCTCCGTATCATACCCTTTTTCCATCTTCATAATGAAGTCATGGGCATCTACCGCTTTTGCAGCACGGATAATCTCCTCGTCGGTGGCATCCAGCTTGCCGTAGGCAATATTTTCTCTCACGGTTCCGTGGAAGATAAAGTTATCCTGCGTCATGACTCCCATCTGTTTTCTCAGAGAGTTCATAGTTACCTTCTTCAGGTCGTATCCATCAATGGTAATGTTTCCCTTTTGGATATCATAGAATCTGCTGATCAGGTTTACAATGGTCGTCTTTCCTGCTCCGGTAGGTCCCACTAAGGCAATGGTCTCTCCCGGTTTAGCTGTAAAGCTGACATTCTCCAGAACCTTAGTCTCACTCTCTGTTCCTTCATCATAGGTAAAGGAAACGTTCTGAAAGCTTACTGTTCCCTCGATATCAGGAAGCTCCACTGCATCCTGATCATCCACAAGGTCTGATTCGGTATCCAGAATATCGAATACTCGCTCTGCTGCCGAAAGGTTTGTAACCAGCTGATTGAAGAACGTGCTTAAGTTCATAATCGGATTCCAGAACATACCGGTGTAGGTTCCAAATGCCACCAAAAGACCCAGAGTAATTTCAGGGGCACCAATCACCTTAACACCGATGAGATAGAGCATCATCATACCCATGCCCCAGGACATGTCAATAATAGGAAAGAACATGTCTGCCACACGGCAAGCATAGATGAAGCTGTCTCTATGCTCATTGGTCAATTCTTCAAACTGGTTTCTGGTCTCCTCCTGAGCATTTAAGCTCTGTACCACACGCATTCCCGCAATACTCTCGTGTACGTATGCGTTTACGTTGGAGCCCTTTTTACGAACCACCTGCCAGCGGGAATGATTGCTTTTTTCTACCCAGTAGATTGCTGCCGCCATAAACGGAAGCGTCGTCATGGATGCCAGGGCCAGTCTCCAGTCCTTCATCAGCATAATCGCTACTACACCAATAATGGTAATGGTGTTTGGAATAATGTTGGTAACTGCCTTTGCCAATACATCCTTTAAGGAATTCACATCTCCCATGATTCTCGCAAGAATCTTACCATTTGGTCTGCTGTCGAAAAAGCGGAAGGAAAGTGTCTGAATGTGCTCATACACTTCATTTCGAACCTTTAAGATAATGCTGTTGGAAATCTGTGACATTACATAGATTCGAACCTTAACCATGATTACATATAGTAGGTTAATCCCCAATGCAAAGACAACCAGCTTTACCAGACCATTAAAATCCCCGTCTGCTACATAGTGGTCAATTGCCTCCTCTATAAGAAGCGGGTTTATCAGGCTTACACCTACGGTTATGGCCATAGCTAAAAGTACAATAGCTACTTCCTTTTTGTAAAATCTAAGATATCCGAACAGTCTTGCTACAACCTTGCCGGTCTCTCCGGCTTTCATCTGTTCGTCTTCACGGAAGGAGTTCACTGCCATTTATACCACCTCCTTTGTAAGTTCCGGGTACTGCGCCATGTAGGTCTCATAGTAAAGCCCCTTCTTTGCAAGAAGCTCCTGGTGTGTTCCACGCTCAGCCACCCGTCCATTCTGTAAGTAAATAATCTCGTCTGCACTGCGCACCGCTGAGATTCGGTGTGCAATGATAATTTTAGAGGATTCTGTAATGCTTCTAAGCACCTTTTGAATCTCCTGCTCTGTCTCCATATCAAGAGCGGAGGTGGAATCATCAAATACCAGCACAGGGCTCTTTTTGGCCAGAGCTCTTGCAATACTGATTCGCTGCTTCTGTCCTCCTGAAAGTCCTACGCCCTTTTCACCGATGACAGTCTCATACTGTTCTTCCATCTCCTCGATGAAGCCGCTTGCCTGAGCCATTTTCGCCGACATACGAACGAGCTCCGGATCCATCTCCTGACGTTTTCCCATCATAATGTTCTCTGCAATGGTATCAGAGAACAGGAACACATCCTGCATAACTACCGCACAGCAGGTACGAACCTGTGCCAAAGGAAGCTTTTTGATATCCACTCCGTCAATGGTAATCTCTCCTGATGTAGGGTCATAGAATCTCTGCAACAGGTTGATGATGGAGGTCTTTCCGGATCCCGTCGCCCCCATGATTCCAAGGGTCTTTCCCCTCTCCAGTTCAAAGCTGATATCCTTTAAAATCTGGTGTCCTTCCAGAGATAAATCCACATGTGAAAACTCAATATCTCCGTGAAGGGAAGGGATTCTGCGGGCGTTTTCTTTCTCTGTGAGAGTGGTCTCCTCATTGAAAATTGCTTTAATTTTCTTGTAGGAGGCAATGGATGAGGAAAGCTCATTTGCAAGCTCAGCAAGCATATCCAGGGGCCAGGTACAGTTGCTTGAATACTCTACATAGGCAACCAGAGAGCCCAGGTCCATCTGTCCTTGAATAACACGGAGTCCTCCAATCATAGCACATACAACAGGGAGCACCGCTCCAATAAAATGATAGATTGGATAGAACTGAGACAATACCTTTGCCTGCTCCATATTAAGGTCACAGTACTTTTTATTATGCTTACGGAACTTCTCGATTTCAAAGCGCTCTCTTGCAAAAGCTTTCACAGTACGAACTCCCGCAAGGTTTTCCTCTGCGATGGTAGTAAGCTCTGCGTTCTCCTCACTGATGTCAGAGTAAACCTTTACAAATTTTTTCTCTAAGTAAAAACTCAATGCTCCTCCAAATACCATGACACCAAATGGCAAAATGGTCAAAAGTGGATCCAGCATAAACATACAATAGATAACGGACACCATGTAGAATGCAATCTGAACAATCAACATCCCTGTCATACCAAAGGCATCCTTTACTTTGTCTACATCATCCTTTACACGAGCCATAAGCTCACCGGTATTGGTGTTATCAAAATAGTCCATGGATAAAGACTGAATATGACGATATAGATCATGGCGAAGATTATTTCCAATCATCTGGCTGTTTTTGTCAAAGGTGAATTCCTTCCAGTATCCTGCAAAGGCTCTACCAATACCAATGACCACAAGAGCCACCAAAAGCCATCCAAATCTATGGAAATCTCCCGCTACAAACACTTCGTTTACAATCAGCTTTGACACCTGTGGCGACAGCATTTCCAGCCCAATGGCCGTAAATAGACAAACGACTGCAAACAAATAGCTCTTCCAGTACGGAACAACATAACTACTTAACTTTTTCAAAACTAGTCCTCCTTTCAAGCTTTTCCCCGTTTTCGAGTCCCTCATACTCCGCGATTTTCTTCGCGACCCTCAAAACATCACTGCTTCTATGGGCAAAAAGAAAAGCCAAGGCAATTGTGCCTTGGCTCATAAATCGCTTTCATCTGTTAATAAGATAACAAAACGCAAAAAAACATCCTGCCTATCCCTCTGATGGACTCGAAATCGAGGTAACAACACAATTGCATTTCAAAAATTTCACATTATGATACTGTTTCACGACATTAATCATGTTAGTCATAGTTTATTACCTCACTTTCTTAAATATTTTGTCGGTTGACTAATCCGACGATAAGTACATCTAATCACACTTGCCATTTATTGTCAACACTTCTTATAAATAAATTTATCTTCTAGTGGCAACAATAGATTCTGTAAGGAGGTGAAAGACATGACAAACAACACTAATTCAAAGTCTTCTTCAGAATCAAAAGCAGCTTTAAAACGTTTTAAAGAAGAAGTAGCCAGTGAAATCGGAGTCCCTTTAAAGGAAGGTTACAACGGAGATCTTACTTCAAAGCAGGCAGGCTCCATTGGCGGCGAGATGGTCAAACAGATGATCAAGAGACAGGAGGAGCAGATGCAGTAACATTTCCTGATCTTTGATCAGTAATCTGCATTCATGCACGCAATCTTCCAAAAAAAGAACGGAAAGGATGCCCCTTTTTGGTGTATCCTTTCCGTTCTTTTATCCTTTATACAACAGCGACTTTCTCATTTCCTGAGCCGCTTCCTTACCCTTTCCATATGCCAGAATCTCAAGTGCAAAATTGGTGGCAGTACCCATGGCTCTGCTGGTAATCACATTGCCATCAACTACAACCGGCTCTTCCATCCATTCTGCTCCAAGAAGCTTGTCCTCAAATCCCGGATGGCAGGTCGCTTTCTTTCCCTCCAGTAAGCCTGCTTCTCCAAACACGCTTGGGGCTGCACAGATTGCTGCAATAAGCTTCCCTTCTTCCTTAAACTCACCAATTATCTTCTGTACTCTCTCATCATCTCTCAGGTTGTAGGTGCCCGGAAGTCCTCCCGGCAATACCACTCCATCAAATTCCTCCGGGTTCATCTCCGATACATCCATATCGGTCAGGAAGGTAATTTTGTGGGATCCCTCCACCTGCTTCTTTCCGTTGATGGAAATCATCTGAATCTCAACTCCGGCTCTTCTTAACACATCCACTACCGTAAGTCCTTCAATTTCCTCGCATCCATCTGCCATAAAAATTCCAATTTTCTTCATTGCATCTACCTCTTATTCTTTTCTCTGACTCAATACACTGTTGTGATATTTGTTGGAAAATGTCACATCCTCCCCGAACCATTCCGGTGGCACAAACTCATTGGCGTCCTTTTCGTCCTTGAATTCCACCTCCACCAGGCGAAGTGGTGTAAGCCTTCCTTTAAAAATATCAAGCTCTGCCGTATATCCACCTTCCACAGGAATCTCGTATCTTACCTTCTCGATTAAAATACCATCGATTTTGGGAAGCATGTGTTCAAACGCCTGCTGAGTAAGGGGAAGATTGTACTCCTCTCTCACCATGAGCCCTTTACCCTTGTAGGTAAGATAATACTCGTCGTCACTCTTTCGGATACGGACTACCGGATCTGTGTTTAAATATCCCTGTGCCATATGCCTGCAAGGATACTTTTCATAATCCCTTGGCAGCTCCTTTACCAGATATTTCTTTTCAATCTCAAAGCTCTTGGCCATCTTTTCCTCCCAATACTAGCGTAATCTGTTGGCAAACTCGTACTGCTGTCTGGTTCGAATCACCTGCTTCAAATCGTCATAACGCCTGCTTAATTCCCCTTCCGGAATCACAGTATCGATGGTTACCGCCATAGTATCTATCATCTGATCGGTAATATCCTCCCGAAGGGAAACCAAAATGTTGTATTTTTTTTCAAAATCATCTGTATCCAAAAACTCCATCAAAAGCGGATGAATTCCGGAGACGTCTGCAGCCTCTTCCAAAGCTTCTTTCACATCCGATGCTTCTGACTCTTGCGGCTTCCCTGTAACCGGCCACTGAGGACCTAAAAATCCCGCATCCTCCTCCGGGTAGGAACGATGTTCCCTTTCATCAATCTCCACTCTGGTAAAACGGTATTTCTGTTGTACCCCCGGGTATTTTTCATGATCTACAGGACTAAGGAACATATCCAACGGCCGCACATAGGTATCATAGGTTCCATACAAAGCCTGATACACAACCATTGGCTCCTTAGTCTCCGAATGATACGCAATGCCCTTTACCTGATATAACTTGTTTTTGAAATGGCAATACAAGCTGCCTTGCACTAACTGTCTTTGCATAATTGATTCCTCAGTTCCTACTTCCTATTATTTCCATCAAGTGGATTACATCTGATAACTGTTCAGCAATTCAATGGCTTCTCCCAGAAAATCTCTTTCAAACTCCATGTTGCCGGAGTAGCCACAGATCATAAGATCCTGAATTTCCCCTAAAATACTTTCGCTGTCCCCGTGTAGCTCGCAGTCCGGCTCGTGCAAATCATCCTCTGCGTATTTGTCGGTATTGCGATTGGCCCGCACCAGGATATCGTCTGCCTTTTCTTTGACCAGGCGTTCCTGAATCGGATTCACATTATTGAGATGCTTTGTCTCAGCCTTCTTTGTATCAGCCTTCTTCTCCGTCATCATGACAGATCCACTGCCGGTCATATCCACCGTCCGGGTTTCCTGATTTACGGATAGCATCACAGGATTATTCATCGGATTATTGATCGGTCTGTTCACCGGTTCCTGTGGTGTCCTGCTTTGCATACTCTTTCTGGTCTGTTCCTGATTCTTCTTTGCAACCTTTAATAAAATGATCACAATCACAAGAAATGGTATTAATGCACCCATAGCTCTCTCCTTTTCCCTGTTATTATATTGAATTTCCTAACGAACCTCTTTTAATAATACGCTGACTCTCTCTCCCACAGTACTGTCAACATCCAACTCCCAGATTCCTAAAGCCTCCTGCTTTTTGGCTGCTCCAAAGCCTGTGATTCCGAGCTCCAGCATTTCTCCAGCCCTCTCACCTTCCGCAATCAGGATGCGTTCAATGGGTTCATAAAAATCAGAAAGATACACCTGTTGCAGATGCTGCAATTTATCCTGGTAGGGAAGCTCCTTCAGATTTTTCACCTTGCCATAAGTATACTGATAGGCCAGATGATTGAGATTGGGTCTTCTGCGCCCCTTGATTTCCCGTATCATAGCGAGCAGGTTCTCCACCTCACTCAAAAGCATAATCCGTCTGGAAGCCTCTCCCTGAAAGGTATTGCTCTCAGATACAATGCACTGATAGATGCTATGGTATTCACTATTCTCCTCATCCACCAGAAAATCATGTGTCTGCCTTCCAAGTCGCTGCTTCAACTGTTTTCCCAGTTCATGGACTCTGTTCCTCTGCTCCTTATCCCATGCGCTCTCATCCTTAGATGCGTATTCCTTCAGAAGTGCTTCAAGTTCAACCAAAAGCTGCTCCACCTCCAAGAGGCTGCTTTTGGCGTGGGTATAACTGTCATAGGTGCCATTCATCTGTTTCGACACCCTTTCGTAATCCTTTACCCATGCCTTAAACCCATCGGGATTCACAGCAGTAACAGATACCGCCTTTTTTATTTCTTTTAACGTCTCAGAAAAACTAAATAGCATAACCAAAGCTTCCTTTACCTGTTATGAGTTTATTCTAGCACAACGGTGGATTTCAGTCCACGAAAAAGGACACCTGAAAATAAAACCATTGGTTGAAACATTCCTTCCCCCTTGCTAAAATGTAAAGTAACACAATACCCCCAAAGGAGGAACCCATGCTTTCTACCGATGATTTGCTGAACCTGGAATATTACAAGAAGGATACCTTTAGCGGCTGGATCAATGGTATGAGATTTCTGGTCAAAAAGGAATCCCAAGAAGATACAGGCGACAGCTTCCACGCCTGGCTATGGCCGGGACCGTTTATCTTCGACTTGACGGAAGATGAGAAAAAAATCGATTTCACAGCCCCTTTCACCGAGGAAGGAAAGGCTCAGGTGGTAGACTGGATAAACGAACAGTACAAGACCAGGGGAGACCTCTGGAATCAAGAAAAGAAGGTTCTCCTGTAGGGAGAACCTTAAGACGCATATTTTACTTATTTATCTTCCACTATACTATGGGCAGCAATATTGCCTTCCCCAACAGCTTTCGCTATCTGATAAGGACGACCGGTACAATCCCCTGCAGCGTAACATCCGGGAATATTGGTCTCCATTTTGCGATTTACCGCAATATGATTGCCATCAACCTCCAGATTATTCATCAGACTGGTTGGTGCAACAGCGGTTCTAAGGATAAACACCCCATCAACCGGATATTCCTCCCCAGACAGTGTGGTTATATGTTCCACACGCTCCTGTCCTTTTATCTCCCTTATGGAAGATCCAAGCAGTTCTACATTAGGGAGGTTAATCTCACAATCCGAATAGGCTGCATACAGGTATACCTTTTTTGCAAGCTCCGCCAAATACTTCACCTCGTGCTCGTATCTCTTGGCTGAGCATAATACGGCGATAGACTTTTGCTTATAGAGAAATCCATCACAGGTTGCACAGTAGCTTACTCCCTTACCCAAAAGCTCCTGTTCTCCCGGCAGGCTTTTGGCAGCAATCGTTCCGGTAGCAAGAAGAATCTGGTCTGCTTCATAGATATCATTGTCTCCTAAAATCATAAAGCCCTGCCTTGTTGTGGTAATACTTGTCACCATCTTATCCGTGATTTCAAGCCCGGCATCCTCAATTTGCCGCTTGAATATATCATTAAGGCTCTGTCCTCCCACCATTGGGACACCTGGGTAATTGGCAATTTTCTCAGATTTTTCTACCTTCATGCTCAAATCAGACGAACCGAACCAAATGATACTCTTGTTATGTAATTTCAAATTCAATGCCGCAGAAATACCTGCAGGTCCTGTACCAATAATTGCTACGTCGTATCTCATGTTTCCTCCATCTATGACCAATGACGTTGTCTGGTTACTTTGCAGCTCTTAGCATATACAAAAAAAACTGTTGATTTCTCAACAGTCTTAAGTGGGCTTAAGTGGACTCGAACCACCGACCTCACGCTTATCAGGCGTGCGCTCTAACCGGCTGAGCTATAAGCCCGTGTTTGTGACACGCATATTATATTACCCTATGAATACTCATTCGTCAACTGTTTTTTATGATTTTTTACCTCTTTTTCATCTTTTTGTATTCACTCTTCTATCCGCCAATTCCAAACACCCCATGTTTATGACCTAAGTACCATCTATAGGCCATCTCCGAAACCGATTAAGGATATTTTATAGAGCATTATAACTAATTATTTTTAAAGTTTTTTCTGATTTGTTGCGTTTTTGTTATTGTTTTGTTGTACTTTTGTTGTACTTTCAATGCTACTATTAGCTTACAAAATCAATCTGAATTTCAGACAAGGCGAAAAAGCCTTTTAATATATCGTTTTTTCTTTTCCCCTATGTGTAGCCGCACGTACGCGTGCTACTAGGCTCCGTGGTCTCCCCCCTCATAAGCCACGGAGCTTTTTTTGTGTGTACCAGGGCCATAATCCCCAGCTCAACTTTATGCTTGCATAAAAGTTGAGCTGGGGATTCATGGCCCGCCCCCATCATGAGCATAAAAGCGAAGCGTCAGCTTCGCGATATGCGAATGGTGGGCTCAGATTGCGGGAGTGCTTTGCACGGAGCAATCTGATGGGTACACACAACAGTTGTTGTTGACAAACGCTCTCTCATAGGATAGAATTTTAGAAGTCAGCGGGATTGTCGGAATTGGCAGACGAGCGAGATTTAGGTTCTCGTGTCCTATGGCGTGTGGGTTCAAGTCCCACATCCCGCACTTTAGGGAATCTAATCCAGATTCCCTATTTTTTTGCTCTTTTTTCCGGGAAGTCTTGAAATAATATTCCCGAAAGGGGTAAATTATAAGTATAAAATCAATAGAGAAACGAGGTACGTGAATGAAAACCGTAAAGAAATTCGCTCCGGGTCTTGTGGTATGCCTGGCCATTGCCATTCCTTCCTGGTTCCTAGGTAAGCTTTTTCCAATCATAGGTGGACCGGTCATTGCCATTCTGGCGGGCATGCTGGTGGCATTATTCTGGACTCCTAATGATACCTTCAAGCCGGGTGTCACCTTTACATCCAAAAAGATTTTGCAGTATGCTGTGATTCTCCTGGGATTTGGATTGAACCTGTCCGTTATTCTGGAAACAGGAAAGCAATCTCTTCCTATCATCATCTGCACCATTGCCACATCCCTTCTAATCGCCTATGTGCTCCACAAGGTCATGCACATTGATTCCAATATCAGCACACTAATCGGTGTGGGCTCTTCCATCTGTGGTGGCTCTGCCGTTGCAGCAACGGCTCCGGTTATTGAAGCAGACGATGAAGAGGTCGCTCAGGCAATCTCCGTTATCTTCTTTTTCAATGTCATCGCGGCTTTGATCTTCCCGGTAATGGGTCGTTTCCTCGGGTTTGATACCACAAGCGGAGAAGCCTTCGGAATCTTTGCCGGCACCGCCGTCAATGACACCTCCTCCGTTACCGCGACCGCATCCACCTGGGATAGCATGTGGAATCTCGGAAGCCAGACCCTGGACAAGGCTGTAACCGTAAAGCTTACCAGAACCCTTGCCATTATTCCAATCACTCTGGTTCTTGCGTTGATTCAGGCTAAGAAAAAGAAAACAGAGGACAAAACCGGAAATAGCTTTTCTTTAAAAAGCGTATTCCCAATGTTCATCCTCTGGTTTATCGTTGCATCTATTATTACCACCGTTTGCATTTCCCTCGGGGTGGAAGCATCTGTCTTCTCTCCATTGAAAGATTTAAGCAAATTCTTTATCATTATGGCTATGGCCGCAATCGGTCTTGGGACCAATGTGGTGAAGCTCATTAAAAACGGCGGAAAGCCAATTCTCCTGGGTGCCTGCTGTTGGGCCGGCGTTACCGGAGTTAGTCTTGTGATGCAGCATCTTCTTCATCTGTGGTAGAATCCATAGAATCAGCTTCTGATTTTTCAGAAGCTGATTTTTTTGTCACTCTCTCTTCCTTCAGCTTCCTTCGTTCCTCCTTAGCATTGGCATCCAGTGCAGCCCCTACCAAGAGACCGCCACAGATTCCCAGACACATTCCGATTCCCATGTGGTCATTTGCCATTCCAATGGACATACCAATACTCATACCAAACAGCCAATAGATCATCATCCACTGTGAAAGAGGCTTTTCCAGAACATATCTTGGTCCTTCCTCACCCTCTCCGTCCGGTTGAAAGCCACATTTTGTAAGAAGCTTTCGGGATGCTTCGTTGTCTGATTCGGTCTCGGCCTCCACAAAGACTACCTTATCGTCCCCAAATGCCCACTGAAGCATCTGAGACACGGCCTCAGTCCCATAGCCCTGGCCATGATAAGCCTCGTCAATTCCGTATCCGATTTCCACCGCATATTCCTTTGGAGCACCCTTAAAACACAAATCTCCGATTTCTGTCCCTTCCTTTTTCAGAGAAATCTTCCATGGAGCACTCCACTGTCTCTGCTTCGGATCCCGGAGTGCCCCAGCTAACATCTCCTGATAGGCCTTCTTCAGTTCCTCGTCTTGCGTATCTGAAATCTTGTTTTGGATTTCCACATCCGTCATAAGCTCTATTACAAGACGCTTTGTGGTCAATTTCAAATTCTTCTTCATAAGTCCTCCCTTGATTGGCACATAGCTTTGAGCTATCTGACTCCCTCTTATTCTTTTGTAGAAGTATAGCAGATTCCATCCTTCTCATATAGGTCTGATATTTTCAGAGAATCATCGCTGTAGTGGATTACATAATCCTGTCCATAGACGTATTGGATTCCCTGGCTCTTCATGGTGGCAAGGTTTTCTACTGTCAAGGAATCCGTAAGAAAGCAATCCGCAGTGGCTAGCATAACATCTGCGCAGCTTTGGGAATCTGTATAGCAGACCAAAAGAGGAACTGCAGCCTTACACTGGCCAGTCTCAAAGCTGATATAACGGCTTAGGATACGATCCTTGTTGATTCCCACGTATTTGGTGCCATCGCTCTTATTTACCGGAAAATCACGGTATACAACCATACTTACCGGTGCTTGGTATCGCATTACCCCGGCTCCATAGATATTGGTATCCACACGGTCAAACAGATTCATGGAGTACTCCTGTACCCCTCTTGTATCCAGATTTCTGGTATATCCGTCATCACTTGAAATAATACCCTTTGTGAAACCTTTTTCCGCGATGGTATCTGCAAGATAATCTGTAATAAACGCATTTTTCATCCAATAGAAGTGAATAAAGGAATGAAGCTCCTCTTCCTTGCAAAAGTCCAGATACTCCTTTGCAACCTTAAGCATCACCCTGTTCTCCCCCAGAAGCTCAAGGTCAATCATTTCCGGATTAGAACCATAAGCTACAATATCCCTGTAAAGTCCTTGTATCTCCTCATTGTTTACCGGATCATACTCTACTGTTTGTGACAGATCGTCGCAACGGAATATGGAATCGTAATACTCATATAAGGTTCCAAGATACAGATAACGGTTCCCCGCCTTCTCCAGCTTCTCAAAGGCGGTGTACAACACAGGATCCACCTCAATTTCCTCGTTGGGATGCTGATTGATGTATGCCACATTGTGCACATCATCGAAACGGGCGCTTTCCTGAAAAAGCTGATATGCAGTTTCTGTTGCCTGGGAATAAATCTGAATCAGAGCCTTCTTCTCTACGGACGCACTTTTTTCTCCGGTTCCTACTTCATATTGAAAAACAAACTCGTCACTGCAATTTGTTTGCGATGACGAGCTTGCATCAATTTCTGTCCAACCAGCATTGCCGGCAAGTAAACCATTTACTCCAAAGTAAATCGCCACGCCTGCAACGGTTATCAAAACCAGTACCAGAATCAAACGTACCAATAGATTCTTCTCTGATAATTCGATTTTTTCCACAGGTCTTAGATTGGGTCTTTTATCCCTGGCTTCTCGGTTCATGTCATAACCTCCTAAGACACATGGTTGGTGTTCTATTTTTATATAACTACAAGAATCAGTCCAATGAGCAGGATGGCAATTAACACGCCAATTACAATAAGACCGGCAACCGCACCCTTAATACACTTCTTGTAGTTTCGAATATGATTCTTTTTGCGGAAAATGAATCCCAAAATTAAGCCCACAATTGGAAGGAAGAATGAGAGTACTGTGTACCACATGCTTCCGGTATCATGGATTGGTGTTGCAAGGAACTCTTCCTCGGCTTTGGTATCCACGATGTTCTCAATATTGTTGGAAAGGTGCTCCTCTCCCGGCTTGCGAATCTTGATAGATTTCAGTGGCTCTCCCTTTTCGCGGATTGCCTTATATTCTTCTATCTCCTTCTTGTTACCATATACCCAATGGTCATGTCCGATACATACAAACTCAGGCTTGTCAGTCTCATAATCATGGATAGATGGATCATAGGTATAAAGGATCTTATTCTTCTCTAACTGAGGATCCGGAATTGGAATCGCTGAAATCAGAGAATGGGTATATGGATGAAGTGGGAAGTCGAACAACTCCTCTGCATCTGCTACCTCTACAATATGACCCTTGTAAATTACACCGATACGATCTGAAATGAAACGTACGATGGATAAATCATGAGCGATAAATAAGTAGGTAACGCCCTTTTCCTTCTGGAATTTCTTCATAAGGTTCAGAACCTGTGCACGAATGGAAACATCCAATGCAGAAATAGGCTCATCCGCTACTACGAGCTCAGGCTCCATAACCATCGCACGGGCGATACCGATACGCTGGCGCTGTCCACCTGAGAATTCATGAGGGTAACGGGTCAGATGCTCAGGCAAAAGACCTACCTCATTAATCATATGTTCTACTTTTCTTACTCGATCTGCTTCGTTCTCATAGAGATGGAAGTTGTATAGTCCCTCGGAAATACTGTAATCTACAGTAGCACGCTCATTTAAGGAAGCGGCAGGATCCTGGAACACCATCTGAATGTTACGGATAACCTCGCGGTCAAGAGCTTTGGAAATCTTACCGCTGATAGGTACTCCTTTGTATAAAATCCTACCTTTTGAAAGTGGGTTGACACGGATTACCGCACGACCGATGGTGGTCTTGCCGGATCCCGACTCACCTACCAGAGAAAAGGTCTCTCCCTTGTAAATATCAAAGGAAGCGTCCTGAACTGCTTTTACCGTGTTATCTCCATTTCCAAAGGTGATATCAATATCCTGGATAGAAAGTAATACTTCTTTTCCATTTTCTGCAATAGGACCGTGCTCTGGAAATTGAGACGCACGCCCTTTTGTATCTTTATTTGCCACGATTGAATCTCCTATATGTTAAATGCTTTTATCAGTTTCTCATGGATATTGTCGATAGCCTCAGGCTTCTCAATCTTAGGAGCACGAGGATCCAACAGCCATGTCTTTGCATAATGTGTATCGGTTACCTTGAACATTGGTGGCTCCTTGAGCGTATCAATCTTAAGGCAATATGGGTTACGAGGTGCAAAAGCATCTCCAACGATATCATTGTACAAAGAAGGTGGTGTACCAGTAATGGAATACAGAGTAGTATTTCTCTGAGCCAGCTGTGGCAGAGAAGAAAGAAGTGCCCAGGTATATGGATGACGAGGGTCATAGAACACCTCTTCAACCTCACCTACCTCTACAATCTGTCCACCGTAAAGTACTGCTACACGATCTGCGATATTAGCAACTACACCAAGATCGTGGGTAATGAAAACAATGGTAAAGCCAAGCTCCTTCTGAAGGTCCTTCAACAGCTGAAGAATCTGTGCCTGAATGGTAACATCCAAAGCGGTGGTTGGCTCATCACAAATCAAAATCTTTGGCTGGCAAGACAGTGCGATAGCGATAACAATACGCTGTCTCATACCACCGGAATACTGGAACGGATAATCGTCAAAACGCTGCTCCGGATGTGGAATACCAACCTTGTACATAAGATCAATGGCCTTTCTGCGAGCCTCTGACTCTGTGCAGCCCTGATGCTTGATAATGATGGAGGTAATCTGTTTACCAATGGTGATAATTGGGTTCAAGGAGGTCATTGGATCCTGGAATACGGTAGCAATCTTCTTACCACGAATCTGTGACCAATCCTTTCCGTCCTGAATCTTTGCGAGATTCAGAATACAGGTACCATGGTAACGTTCCTCGTTTTCATCTAAGTAGCGAACGCGGAAGGTAACCGGATCAAACACCTGATTTCTCTGGTTCTCATCGTTTAAATCCACACCCATCTGCATTGCTTTTTTAAACTGCTTCTCAAGATTGTTGATGCATTTTCTACGTTTGGAATAGCTGAAACGTCCAACAGAAAGGAAAATCTCCTTTGCAAGAATCTCGTTTCTCTCCATGGTCTCCTTGGAGATCTCAGCCTTAATCTCCTGCTCATGTTTCGCTTTGAGCTCTGCCATCTTCTTGTTGTAGGCTTCCAGATAAGCATGATCCTTAGCAAGGGCATCTTTTCTTGCTTTATCCCTGCCGGCAAACTCCTTTTCTTTTGCCTTGATCAATGCATCATACTCTTTTTCTTTTGTTTCGCAGGCTTTAATCTTATCCTTTTCTTTCTTTGGATCGTAAAGCTGCTTCTCGTTAAAGCACTCTGTCTTTTTGTGGCGAAGCTCCTTTAGCTCCTCTTCCTCTGCAGCCTTCTCCTCCGCAGACACAACCTCTTTTGCCTTTTTCTCAGCTTCCAGCTCCAACATCTGGCGATAGGTTGCAGCGCCAAACTCCAGCTTAGAATACTCATTGAGCTTCTGGGTCATGTGCTGGATTTCCTTCTCAGAATTAGAATCCTTCTTTACAACCGTATCAGAAAGCTCTTCATCATTAAAAATAATATTTCCATTTCCAATGAAACCGTTGCTGTCAAGCATTCCTGCAAAGGTCTTGGTAAATACTGATTTACCGGAACCGGACTCACCTACGATAGCGATAGACTCGTTCTCATAGATATCCAGTGATACACCACGAATAGCGGTAAGGACACGTCCGCGCACATGGAACTGTACCTTTAAATCGTCAATTGATAATAAAACCTTCTTGTTTTCCATGATTGCCTCCTACATATGTGTTCTTGGATCTGATGCATCACCAAGGTTCTGTCCTACTACATAGAGAACAACCGTGATAATTGCAGAAATAACTACAGGGCTCCAGAACTCAAACTGCCAACCAGGAGTAACCATGGCACTTTCTGCCTCGAAAATCAAACGTCCAAGAGAACGCTCAGAAATACCCATACCGATGTAAGCTAAGAATACCTCATAAGAAATGTAAGAAGGAATCTCAGTAGCAAGCAGGGTTACGATTACCGAGGTCATAAACGGAAGAATATTCTTCATGGCAATCTTAATCGTAGATGTACCCAGACACTTGGATGCAAGGTTATACTCACGGTCACGGATAATGATTACCTGAGTACGAATGAAGTATGCAATGGCAAGCCATCCCGTAATGGTAAGTGCAAGAACCATGGTCCAGAAGCTAGCCTTGAAAAGCATAACCATTACGGACATGAATACCAGCTGTGGTACATTGGCAATAATGTTGTAGACTTCGGTCATTACAATATCGACCTTTTTTGAAAATCCCCAGACGGAACCTACCACAACACCAACGGTCATATTGATAAGAGCACACATAAATGCCAGTGAAATAGAAATGCGGGATCCATTCCAGATTGCGTCAAAGGTAGATTCTCCGGACTTACCGGTTCCTAAGATATACTTCAAATGGAAACCATATTTGTCAATCGCCTTCGATGGTGTCAAATGCTTCGCTGTTGCATCAAGCAAGGAACCATACTGATCGAACTCTGTCACCATTGGATAGATGTAAGCAAATGCAATTACAAAAATCAAGAGAGACAGAATAATAATATTGATTTTTTTCTTAAAGAACACACGGAACACTGACTGCCAGTAGGAATAACGTGGAGCAGTAATACGCTCAGACTCCAAATCGTTATGATCCACCTTGGCGAACAGTTCCTCTTCCGACATGTTGAATTCGTCTAAATTAGTATTCATAAATTAATTACCTATCCTTTGATGAGAATGAGATACGTGGATCTACCATTGAGATTAAAATGTCTCCTAAAATTACTGATAAAACAGAAATCACTGCATAGAACAAAGTAACACCAATGATAACACCATTGTCGTATGTATTAATTGCCTTGGTAAGCAGGTTACCGGCACCAGGAACTACGTATACACGCTCTGTGATAATCGCACCGGTCAAGGCTACTAAAAGGCTGCCCGGAATACCATGCACAATTGGAATAATGGCATTCTTTAATACATGCTTTGTAAAAATCTCGTTTTCAGAAAGACCACCGGAACGAGCAAATTTCACGTAGTCGGAATTCATCTGGTCAATCATATAACGGCGCATCCACTTCATTAAATCTGCAATAGAACGCAATGCAAGTGATACCACCGGAAGCACAAATACAAGCTTCGTTGCAGCATCCATATCAAAGGTGGTTGGAAGTCCCAGCTCTCCACCGATTGCCTTGAAAAGGAAAATATAAGCTAAGGATGGCACTGCGATAATAAATACGATGTAACAGGTAAGTATCTTGTCTACTAATTTATCCTTATTTCTTGCCATTACAATTCCAAGGGGAACCCCAAGGAAGTACGCAAGTAAAATCGACATAATACCGATTACAAAGGAGTATCCAACCTTAGAAAAACCGCTTTTCGATGTAGATACATTGGTGTAATCATCCACATAACGATCCTGTAGCACAAGAAGACTGTCTCTTGATCCCTCCACATAAGTTGCAGTATGAAGGTTGTCTGCCGAGTCTGCTACAAGTCCGGTAGGATAAGTAATGGTAGATTTCTTAAAGGAGCCCTGTGACTGGTTCATTGTATCAAATACATCTACACCAAGGTTTACAGAGTAGGAAGTACCAAGACTAATTTTGATAATATTCTGATGGAAATATGGGAACTGATCATCAAAGTACAGTAAGTATCGATTGGTGGTTCCATTTCCCATAATAGCCGGCGAAAATTTTTCCCCACCGTATGCAGGATCATGAAGAGTAAAGGTAATTCCCCTCTCTCCCACAATATTCTCTACATTGTGAATGCTGTCTACCTGCACCAGGTTACGAAGATATGCTCCAAGTCTTGTAAAAAGAGGAACATCTCTGTATGCAAACAAGGCCTGGTTACCACCGGAAGCAACTTTTCTAGGAGATGCCATAACAGCATCCAGTCTCTTGACGGTGTAACCCTGACTCTTGTAATATTCGTTGAATTTTTGTACATACTCCTTAGTAAGGTCTGAGTCGTTCTCAGCTTTTCTACTAAGAGTAACTGCTTTCGACATGGTCTCTTCGTCAATCTCACCCTCTGCAAGAAGCATCTGTAAATACTCCGAGAAGGTTACGTAATCCAAATAACCATAGTTCTCCCATGTCTGATATTTGTATGTTATTTTCTGATTGTTATTGGTCTTTGTGTACTGAGAATCTTTCGCAAAAATAAGGTTTCTGTCCATGATTCCATAAATCATCATCATAACGATTCCGATAACGATGATAATCGAACAGATACCTCTTAGAATTCGATTAACTAAATATTTTGTCATAATTTTATCACTCATGAAAATGTTGCAAGAGAGTAGTCTCCCACTCCCTTGCAGCATCGTTAATAGTTTATTTTTTTGGTACGTTTTTTAGTAGATACCGATGCATTTAATCATGTATCCGCTGTATTCTGGTAAGAATGTATTTAAGTAGGTTGAAGGATCTCCGTAGTCTGGACCCCATCCTGAAAGGTCATATACATCGTAGTTAGCTTCCCATCCATAGTTGGTGAAGTATCCAGCATAGTACCACTCGTTTTCATTTGCACATGATACAAGGTTCACCTTTACGCAATCTCCAAGAGAGTTCTCAACAGACTGTTTGAAAGCGTTTGCAAGGTTAGAGTAGGTTGGTAAGTTAGAAGCATATGGAAGGTCGAAGGTAATTGGGTTCTCTGCTGAGATTTCTACGCCTTCTGCCTTAAGCTCCTCGATACCTTTTGCAAGTTCAGCTGCTGCGAACTCTGGGTTGTACCATCCATCAAAGCCTGAGCAAGAATCAACTGCTGCTGCCTGGCCATCTCTCCATACGGTGATATCCATTCCATCAGCATCTAACTGGGCCTGAACAACCTGTCCGTAGTATGTTCCAGCTGGGAACTCTCCAAGTCCGTCAACAGTAACAGCTTCCTCTAATGATACAAAGTGTCCCGGTGTGTATGTATTGATTAAGTTCTTCTCTGCAAGATCATCACCGTTCTTCTGAGCGTTCCAAGCTTTACGATCCAATGCTGTACAGATTGCTCTACGGACATGTACATTCTGGAATGCTTTTGTTGTCTGCTCAATATCAGCTGCATCTCTTCCACTTACTACAGTAGTGGTATCGTTGGTGTTTGCAGTTGCATAACGATTTACGTTTAAGAATGCCATGTAAGAGGTAGCATCGGTTGATGAAGTAATAACTTCGTCATTGTCAAATAAGCCTTCGCTCTTAGCGATTTCTACTGTCTCAGTAGTAAGTGCACAGCTTGAAACAAGTCCTGATTTTACGTCCTCGTATACCTTTGTTGGGTCCTCACCACTTTCGTAGATGAAGTTAATGTTTGATACATTGATCTTTGAAGGATCATAGTAATGCTCGTTCTTAACAAATTTGATTTCTTTTTCTACAGTAGCGCTTGAAACTGTGTATGGTCCACAGTAAGCGATATCATCCTTGGTCTGTCCGTACTGGCAGGTTGCATCGTACTCAGCACCGAATTTACCACCCTTTGACTCGTAGAATGAAGTACAAAGTGGCTGATAAGCGCTGTACTCAAGAGTAGTTAAGTAGTATGAGCATGGCTGAACTAAAGTGTATTCTACAGTGTAGTCATCTACAGCCTTTACTCCAACCTGATCCATTCCAACTTCACCTGCAAGGTACTCAGATACACCAACTACAACGCCGGCTTCAAGATCTCCAAGACCACTCTGAGTATCCATCATGTGCTGGAATCCGTTTACAAAGTCTTCTGCTTTAAGCTCTGCAAGTGGCTGTCCCTGTGAGTCAACCCACTGTACACCCTCACGAAGCTTGAAGGTATAGGTAAGTCCATCATCAGATACTGTGTAGCTCTCAGCAAGTGCTGGCTGAAGCTGTCCTTCGCCGTCATATTCCAAAAGTCCGTCTACACACTGGCTAAGTGGCTCGTTTGTGGTAGCACGTGAAGAAGCAAGTACATCCCAGGTCTCTGGATCTCCAGTGTATGGGTATGAGTAGGTATCAGCAAAGGTATATCCCTGATCGGTTAAGTACTGTTTCGCCCAATCATGGTAAGTTCCAGTACCTTTTAACTCTTCCCATTTAGCCTTCATAGCCTGAATGTCTGCGTTTTTGATTAATTCATTACATACGATTGCGCTGTGGAATCTAGTCTGATCTGTTCCCCAAAGAACGTAATCAAAAGAATATGGAGCTACGTGAGTGATTCCGTAACGTCCTCCCTTTGAGGTCGTTGGAAGCATAACACCTGCCTCAAGCAATTTAGCTTCTGCTACAGCCATAAGAGCATATCTCTCTGATACGGTCTCTGCTGCAAGTGCCTTGTCATACTCTGCCTTGAATTCACCTAATACCTTGTCATATAACTCTGCTGACTCAGCGCTATATGCTTCCATATCAGGTCCTTCATTTACAGCACCTTCTTCTGTTCCTACAGCTTGTTCTGTTCCTGCTGGTGCTTCTTCACCGGCTTCTTTTCCGCCGCCGCAAGCACACAGGCTGACACTCATAGCTGCCACGAGCATCAAACTTACGATTTTCTTCTTCATAAGAATTCCTCCTAAAAATTTATCTTTAACAAAAGATCCAAGGACCTTTTTGCTAAATTCCTTTTTGTCCCCATTATAAACGAATAGTGAAAGCCACCGAACACCTTTGTTCATGAACTTTCACCCCACAACCCAAACGCGGAATATTCTGTTTAAAAAGACAAGTGTCTGTATCTCTCGGACACATTAAACATTATACACAGATTTTCACGGTTGTCAATGGAGAACTTTTGTACTAATTAAGAATATTTATACCATCATTTTTCACAGTATTTTCAAGTTTTCCTGCACGCATTTGAATAATATTAGAATTTATACACGTATACATGTATAAATATTCATTATATAATATTATCCAAATGCTTATTTTTCAATAGTTATAATGCCTTTTTCGAAAGCTCCCTAACCAGGTTTTCAATGCAGCCATCCTCAAACGGACTCATTAATCCCGATTCCTTGATCACGTTTACAAAGAAGTCCTTGGCTGACGCACAACAAAGCTTCAGATAGTTATCCCATGCCATCTCAAAGTCTTTGTCCATCATCACCTTAAACTGCATTGCACAGATGCTTGCCAGCACGTAATCAATATAGTAGAAAGGTGTCTGGAAGATATGACCCTGTCTCTGCCAGAAGCCTCCGTTTCCAAAGAACGGATCGTTGTCGTAGTCCAGATGTGGTCTGTAGGTTTCCTCCAGTTTCTTCCACACCTCCTTGCGCTCTGCAGGGGTGTAGTCCGGATTTGCATATACAATGTGCTGGAACTCATCTACCATACATCCGTACGGAACAAAGATGCAGGCATCTGCCATGTGCATTTTTAGGTAATCCCCACTTCTATCTCCAAAGAATTTATCCATCCACTGATAAGTAAAGTATTCCATGGACATAGAATGAATCTCCGCAGTCTCCATGGTGATGTCCTGATGCTCCAAAATCTCCGCATTGCGCACAAGGTATCCCTGAAACGCATGTCCGCACTCATGGGTAATCACATCCACATCGGCATTGGTTCCGTTAAAATTGGCAAAAATAAACGGCGATTTGTAGTTTGGAATATAGGTCATATATCCACCCTGCTGTTTGGTCTTTCTGCCCAATACGTCAAAGAGCTCATTCTCCATCATAAAGTCAAAAAATTCAGCCGTCTCCACAGACAATTGGTGATACATATCCTGTCCGGCCTTTAAGATTTCGTCCGGAGTACCTATTGGAGCCGGATTTCCGTTGTTAAAGTACACATCATTGTCGTAGTATTTGAGAGAATCCAATCCAAGCTCCTGTTTTCTGGCCTCATGAAGCTTGGTGGCAAAAGGAACAAAGCTCTCTTTTACCTGGGTACGGAATTTTTCTACCATGGCCTGATCATAGCAGTTTCTTCCCATTCTATAGTAAGCAAGCGGAATATAGTTCTCATATCCCATCTCCTTTGCCTGCTTAGTACGGTTTGCTACCATCCTGTCATAAATCTCATCAATCTCATCTGTTACCGACAAGAAATAATCACTTACTGCCTTCCATGCTGCCTTTCTCACTTCTCTGTCATTGTTTCGCAAAAACGGAGTCATAAGCGAAAGATTGTATTCACCGCCCTGGAATGGAATTTTTGCTGTGGCAATCAGCTTGTCATAACGGCTAACAAGGGCATTCTCTTCCTGCATCAGCGGAATAATCTTTGGATCAAAGGCTTTCAGGCTAATCTCAATATTCTTGAATGCCACCTTTCCAATCTTCTCCTCAAGCACATCCCTGTAAGGAGATTCAAAAAGGAGCTTGTGATACTCATTGTCCAAGCCTGTGATAACCGGAAGAACCTCATCGTAGAAATCATTCTCTTTCTCATAGAAGGGATCTGTGGTGTCAATAGAATGGCGAACCTGCGCTAAGGTAATATTGGTCTTAACATCCTCAATCAGCTTGTAGTAATCCTTGTGTACTTCAAACTGCTCCTCGCCCGACGAAGCCGCCTTTACGCGTTCCATAAGCTTTGAATAAGCCTCTTTTACCTCTTCCAGATCTACTCTGGTGTATGGCATCTCTGTAAATTTCATTCCTCTTCCCTCTTTCCTGCGTTGCTTTAGCACTTTAGTACTCTAGTGCAACTTTACAACGCTAAATTATTATTTCTTAATGTAAAAGAAGTCCAACTGCGCCATTGCAGTTGAACTTCATATATTCATCCTAATCCTATTCCTGTACGTTAACAGGGCTAGTTGGATTCGAACCAACGAATGCAGGAATCAAAATCCTGTGCCTTACCGCTTGGCGATAGCCCTTGAGTAATACTCGTGCGCCGCACGGATACGCATATAATGCGCACGACACTTT
>JALEPP010000166.1 GCA_022767075.1 Agathobacter sp.
ACTGCTCCAGGTGTTGTAGAGATCTAAATATGGGGTTAGGTCTCCTGTGAGGATTGGACCGTGAAGAGGGCAGATGGTCTTAATAGATAAGGCGGCTGCTTTTTTCAGCAATGCCTGAACCTGCACACCATATTTGCCAACGATGTTAAAGTAATAGCGCCTTGCTTCGCATGCCCAGTCGGCGTCTTGCGTAAGAGAAAGAGCACCAAACTTTCCAAATCCATCTGCAGAGAAGAGAATCTGCTCTGAGCTTTCATATGCAACCATTACCTCTGGCCAGTGTACCATAGGCGCCATAACGAAAGTAAGGGTGTGGGAGCCGAGAGATAAGGAGTCTCCTTCTGCTACAACAATTTTGGCGGTTTTGTCTACAGGAAAGGTAACGAACTGCTGAAGCATAGGGAATGTTTTAGCATTTCCCACTAGTGTTACATTTGGATATTTTTCCACAAGTTTTTCAATGCTACCTGCGTGGTCTGGCTCTAAATGAGAGATTACCAGGTAATCTAAGTTCCTTCCGCAGAGCTCTCTGCTTAAGTTATCGAGCCATTCTGAAGTTTTTCTAGGATCGATGGTATCCATTAGGCAGGTTTTTTCATCGAGAATTAAGTACGAGTTGTAAGAAACTCCCTCTGGGACAACGTACTGACTCTCAAAGAGATCAATGTCGGTATCATCGCAACCTATGTATTTAATAAAATCTGAAATTACTACATTCATTTTTAGTGCTCCTTTCAAAGTTGATTCCGGTATCATTGTAACATAATTATCCGAGACTAAAAAGCATAAAATGTGAAGAAAGGACTAAAAATAGTGTTTGACAGAAATTACCTTATATGATAGCATTTTTATACATTCTGGAGTAAATAAAAGAGAAAGTGAGGTAATAAATTATGAAGAAAATGATGAATGTGCTGATTGTAAAAAGAAATATGATTTGTTACCTCGGCGAAGCAGGTTCTCTTTTTATGGTATAGAGATATTGTAGATGGCAATATTATGGAAAAAGAGAGATAGAGAGTATGATATTGAACAATACCATATCATAGAATGTGAAGCTGTTGGTTTATTTACCACGGCTTTTTTTGTTATAATTTGCCGAGTGAACATTTCATATTCATGGAAAAGAGTTATTAAATAGATAAGAAGGAAGGACATGAATAGAGAAATGAATCATATAAATGCAGACATAGGAAGAATTTGTGAGATACAGAAGAATTCTTTTATTATTAAATTTGAAGGCAGAAAGCTTTTAGGAAAATTAAAAGGAAACTTTTATAATGAGAAACTGGAAGTACCGGTAATAGGAGATTATGTTGAGTTTCAGTACAATCCAATGGGGGAATCTATTATCAGTGCAATATGTGAAAGAAGAAGCGAGCTGAGAAGACCTGATCAGGGAGGGCACGCCATAGGATATGTAAAAAATATGCAGGAGCAGGTTATGGTTGCCAATTTCGACTACGTGTTTATAGTAGCATCATTGAATGACAACTATAATTTTAATCGAATCGCAAGATATGTATCAATTACACTTCAGGGTAAAGGAATTCCTGTTGTTATTTTGACCAAGACGGATTTGTGTAGTAATCCGGGACGATATGCGCGGGAAGTGGAGGAGTTATCAGATAGAGTACGAGTGCATACGGTAAGTGCTCTCTACGGAATAGGTTTAGACGAGCTTACAGAGTATTTGAGGCCTGGAGTTACAATTGCGGTTCTTGGGTCTTCGGGTGTGGGAAAATCCACACTTGTGAATGCAATTGTTGGGGAAGAGGTTATGAAGACCTCTGAGATTAGAGAAGCTGATGACAAAGGACGCCATACTACATCGCATAGAGAAATGATAGAGCTTTCGAACGGTGCAGTGATTATTGATACTCCGGGGATGAGAGAGCTTGGGATGTGTGATGTGGGAGATGGAATTGATGAAACCTTTTCTGATATTGTGGAATTGGTAAGTATGTGTAGATTCCGCGACTGCAGACATGACTCTGAGCCGGGATGCGCAGTGAAAAAGGCGCTAGAGGATGGTTCTTTAGACAGGAAGCGCTATGAACTCTATATGGGACTGAACGAAGAGAGCAATCATGCTGCAAAAATGAAAAGTATCGCTAAAATGAGAAAGCAGCTGAAAAAAAGAAGTTAGAAAGCTGAGAGGGAAGCTCCTCAACATACAAAAGAGGACAGGGGGATGAGAGATATGCACCAGGATATTCATAAATTAAATGGACAAAGTGCATGGGCTATGGCCGCAATATCACTTGTATTGATTTGTTTATTAATATTAAGTAAAGCTGGAGTTTTTGATTTCAGTGGAGGACTAACCTATGTCATATGTGGCGTTGGATTTATGACCACTCTTTCTCCAATTGTCCTGTATAAGTTCAATGTTCCAGACAAATTTCTCCAATATTATATGTCTGTGGTATTATCCATTGCAATTGGTGTAGTTGGAAGCTTTAACAACATTGGTATTTATATCACCTTTGTTTTAGTTCCAGTAGCAAGCTGCTTGTATTTTGACGTTTGTTATACTGTTTTCTGCTGTATTTTTTCGTATGTGATGATGGTTGCATCGGTATATGTCAACTCCGCAGGAAAAATGGAAGTATTGTATTTGGATTGGTCCCACATGGAGACATTCCGCGCCTATGTGATAGGATTTACTCTGGAATATTTAATTGTAGCCCTGTTTTTAATCATGATTATGAAGCGTGCAACCTCTATGGTAGAAGAACAGCACCAGGCATATATAATGCAACAAGCACAGGATGCCAGATATCACCTTCTGATTAAAGAAACAAATGATGTGATATTTGAGATTTATCCTGGCGAGGATAGATTTGTAGCAAACAGATCCATTTATCAGGCGGAATCAGAGGAGAATATTCCAGTTTCTCTTGATAACCTTGAGGAGAATGTTGAGAAATTCCCTGGGGGAGAAGTTCTCTTTGGCCGTATTATGGATGGCTATGAAAATGGTGTGATGGATGATTTTGAAGTAGATATGTCTTATACCGAGGATGGAAAAAAAATCCCATTGTGGTATAAGGTAGAGTTCTATATTGTAAAGGACGGGGATGTTCCAGTCAGTGTCATTGGAAAAATGCATAACACCACAAGAAACAAAATCCTTCAGCAGAAAATGAGAAAGGAGCGGTTGCAGGGATTATTTAAGAATCCCAAACGGCGCAATTCTATCTTCCATCAGGTAATGATGGAAAGCGAGAAATTTACGGAATCTGATTTTCAGAAACTTGCAGATGGACATCGCTTCTTAGCACAAATGCAGGAGGAGGCAAAGCTCTCTGAAAATCTTGTGGATGAGATTGGTAAGATGCTTGCGGGAGTTGGAGAGTACTTTGGAATAGATCGAATCTGCGTGGTAGAGACTGATATATCCAGTGGAGCTTGTTTTGTGGACTATCAGTGGAATCGAAGTCCAGAGACATTTCTGGAGAACTACTTTACTGAAATGTCTCTTGAGGATGTAGAGCATACCAAGAAAACCTATGATAAAAATGGATATATTGAGATCAACCCCACAGAAATGGTGGAAACACACTCTGAGGGAAGTAGAGAGTTATTTGACGAAGTAATTCATAAGGTGATTCTTGGAAATCAAATCTGGATTCCAATGCTTGAAAATGGAGAATATACGGGTGCGATTTGTTTTGACCGCAGTGATACCACAAGATATAGTGCAGTGGAGAAGTTCTTGTTATCAGAAGCGGTAAATACACTTGCCGCACATATTGGAAAGATTAATGCTGATAAAGCAAATAGAGCAAAGAGTGATTTTCTTGCAACCATGTCTCATGAGATTCGAACTCCGATGAATGCAATCATTGGGATGACGGAGGTGGCTCTTCGAGAAGATTTATCTGCGGGCATAAAAAGAAACCTTAAAATGGTACAATCCTCAGCATTTGGACTATTGACTCTCATCAATGATATTTTGGATTACTCTAAGATTGAAGCAGGGAAGTTTGATATTGTTCCAGAACCATTTTCTGTTTTGTCCATTTTAAATGATGTGAAGGAAATTGCTAAAGCACGTAATAAGGGTAAATTGGAATTGGAGTTCCAGGTTCCTTCTGACTTGCCAACGAGGATGTATGCCGATTATGTGCGAATTAAACAGGTCATGATCAACTTCTGCACTAATGCAATCAAATATTCTGACAGTGGAAAGGTCAAGATTACGGTAAATATTAAAAAGAAGGATGAGGAAAATGCTAACCTTTATTTCTCCGTGAAAGATCAGGGAATTGGTATCAAAAAAGAGGATTTGCCGAAACTGTTTAAGTCCTATACAAGAGTAGATACAACCGTAAACCACCACAAGGAGGGAACAGGACTAGGGCTTGCTATCAGTAAGCAGCTGGTAGAACTAATGGCTGGTACAGTTGGAGTGGAGAGCGAGTATGGAAAGGGAAGTACATTCTCATTTCAGGTTCCTGTAGAAATCAGAGATTGGACACCGGCGGGCAAACTAGAAGACTATCGATATGAAGACGATTCTGAGGATGAGAAGGTAGCAGCTGTTGTGGCGCCGGATGCGAAAATACTGATAGTTGACGATACTCCTTTGAATCTAATGGTTGCAGAGGCCCTTATGCAACCTACAGAAATGAAAATCACCTCTGTGGAAAGTGGAAAAGAGGCTATTGCGTGTATGGAACACGATGACTTTGACTTAGTATTTATGGATCACTTTATGCCAGAAATGGACGGAATAGAAACCACAGAGCATATTAGACAGCTTGCAAATCCACAGAAAGCAAATGTACCAATTGTAGCGTTGACAGCGGATGCTATGGAGGGTGTAAAAGAAGAGATGCTGAGTCGAGGCATGAATGATTTCCTTGTGAAGCCAATTATCATTAAAGAATTATATGATGTATTGCGTAAGTGGCTTCCAAAGGAAAAAATTGTATCATAATTTGAAAGAATAAGAGGGAAGAAATTGAATAATAAAATTACCATAAGACCA
>JALEPP010000048.1 GCA_022767075.1 Agathobacter sp.
CTTAGAGGAGCAGGTGCGAAGCGCTTCGTGTCCTTCTCTGGCGGATACTCTTGTCTCATTGTTCAAACCTTGCCGTACACGAAATTTGAGGCAAAATCATACCACTGAAAATTCCTAAGCAACCTCATAAAAGCAAAAAATCCTCCTCCCCAGAGGCTCTCGGATGCCATTTTTAATCTCGGAAAGAGAACAAAAAGACCTCTCGCAGGGATTTGCTCCCCACAAGAGGTCAAGCCAAAAGGCGTTCCACAAGCCCAAGGGCGCGCATAAGGCCAAAGGGCGCTGGCCGTGGAAAAAGGTCCCCAGTGTTTGTGTGTAAAAAAATACAAAAAAATGGAAAGTTCATGTGGAAATATCGAAAACTATCATGTACAATGTAAGTGCTGTTAATTTATTAACAAATTAAGACACATAAATACATATGTTTTTATTACAAGATAAAGGAGATTAGACCATGTACGCAGACGAGAATGTCATTCGCATCAAACATGCCGTTTTGGATGAAGTGGCCAAATTAGCTTTTGCAGGAGAATTAGAGGAGAAGAAGGATGCGATTCCTTACACCCTGATTCCTGGACCAACTCCACAGTTTCGTTGCTGTATCTACAAGGAGCGTGAGATTATCCGTCAGCGTGTCCGCTTAGCTGAGGGAAAAGCTCCGGGACCAGTTGATGATGGTAACGTGATTCAGGTTATCAGTTCCGCTTGTGAGGACTGCCCAATTTCAAGCTATGTCGTAACCGAGAACTGCCAGAACTGTATGGGAAAGGCATGTCTCAATGCATGTAAGTTCGGTGCTATTGAAGCTGGAAGAGAGCGTTCCCATATTGATTCTACCAAATGTAAAGAGTGTGGTAAATGTGCACAGGCTTGTCCTTACAATGCAATTGCGCACTTAAAGAGACCATGTAAATTCAGCTGCCCTGTAAATGCCATTACCTATGATGAGCATGGTATCTCTGTAATTGATGAGAAAAAATGTATCCGCTGTGGAAAATGTATCCATAGCTGTCCATTCGGTGCCATTGGATCAAAGACAGCGATTGTAGATGTAATTAAAGCAATCCTGGATCCAAATAAGAAGGTGTATGCTATGGCTGCACCTGCAACAGAGGGTCAGTTTGGCGAGAATATCACCATGAATAGCTGGAAAAAGGCAATGGCTCAGGTTGGTTTCAACGGCTTTATCGAGGTAGGACTCGGTGGAGATATGACAGCTGCTTATGAGGCTGAGGAATGGTACGAAGCATATCAGGAAGGAAAGAAGAAGGTTACTTCATGCTGTCCTGGTTTTGTAAACATGGTTCGTAAGCACTTCCCAGAGCTTTCGGATATGATTTCTACCACAGTATCACCAATGTGTGCAGTTTCACGTATGGTAAAAGCAAAAGAGCCGGATGCAATCACTGTATTTATCGGACCTTGCCTTGCTAAGAAATCAGAGCTTAAGGATCAGCAGATTGAAGGAAACGCTGACTATGTATTAACCTACAGTGAAATCCGTTCGATCATGAGAGCAAAGGGCATAGAGCTTCAGCCGGATGATACCTCATACCAGGATTCCTCTATCTACGGAAAGCGTTTCGCTAACTCAGGCGGAGTTACGGAAGCAGTTCTCCAGAGCTTAAAGGAAAAAGACCACAATATGGATTGTACCGTTTGTAAGGCAAACGGAGCCACTGAATGTAAGAAGGCTCTTCTTCTTTTGAAGGCCGGCAAGCTTCCGGATCAGTTCATTGAAGGTATGGCATGTGAAGGTGGCTGTGTAGGCGGACCAAGCTCATACAATGACCAGTTCTCAACCAAGAAGATGAGAGATGAGCTTCTTTCAAAAGCGGATGATCGTGGTATTTGGGAGAACCTTGAGAATCGTCATATGGAGACCTTCTCAATGCACAGAGAGTAATCCGTATTTTGTTATGGCAGTGAAGGAATTGTACGCTGCACTAGAAATAGAATGATAAATAGGATATTAGTAGACCCCCTTGAGACAGAACGTTTCAAGGGGGTTTTGTTCATATGAACCAAAGGTACTGCTGATAAGTTGTGCATATCTGACAGAAAAATCTCTGGTACGCTCTGGACATACCAGAGAAAAAGCGTGAAATAGTGATATTATATTTGTTAAAATATTGACATTTTAAGGGGTTTGATATATATTGGAGACAGAAAAGTGTGCTCGCCAGGAAACTGGCTATACCACATACAATAACAGGAAGCAGATACCTGACAAAGAAACGGGAAGAACAGATCAATGACAGATGATTACAAGGTGATAGAAGTAAAAAGAAGCATCTTCGAAGATAACGATGCGGATGCAGACAGACTCAGAGAGGAGCTTAGGGAAGAGAAGACGTTTCTCTTGAACCTCATGTCTTCACCGGGGGCCGGAAAAACAACCACTTTAAAACGTACCATTGCCAATCTGAAGGATGAGATGCGTATCGGAGTGATGGAAGCGGACATTGATTCCGATGTGGATGCAGCTTCCATTATAGAGGCCGGAGCACGAGCAATCCAGATTCATACAGGTGGCATGTGTCACTTGGATGCAGATATGACCAGACAGGGACTGAAAGAGTTTGGCACATCGGATTTGGATTTTGTGGTACTGGAGAATGTGGGAAATCTTGTATGCCCTGCGGAGTTTGATACGGGTGCCACCAAGAATGCGATGATTCTTTCTGTTCCGGAGGGAGATGACAAGCCGCTAAAATATCCACTGATGTTTTCGGTGTGTGATGTGGTTTTAATCAATAAATGTGATGCACTTCCTGTTTTTCAGGAGTTTGACAAGGAAGCGGTAGAACAGCGCATCAAAGAGCTGAACCCTAATGCAGAGATTTTCTTTGTGTCAGCAAAGACGGGGGAAGGCTTTGACCAGTGGATTAACTGGGTTCGTACACAGGTTGCAGAATATCGGGGAGTATAAGCCGGTATCTCAATATATATTACAAACAATATGATGAATTATGATAAGAAAAGGAGAATGATTATGGCAGATCCAATCGGAAATTTCGTCCCTGACTACATCAAGGAGATGAAAGATGAAGATGTACGTCAGGTAATTCTTGAGCTTGGAACCAAGATTACTGACAGAGCAAAGATCAAACTGGGATTACAGAAGCTCACAAAGGAGGACCCGGAGTATTGGGGACTCAATTGTCTGGTCCCTACAGACGATATGGCAAGACTTTGCCTTTTAATGGGGGGAAAGAAAATCCGTATTCCAATGCAGTTTGAGGAAATCTGCGCTTTGGTCAAAAATAATTCGGATAAATTTGAGAAAACAGATGACGCATACGTACAGGAGATGTTAGACACTCTTTCTTACAACGGCGTAATCGAGTGGAACTACGAGAATCCACAGCACGCAAAACAGTGGGTTCTTCCTATGTATGTTCCGGGAAGTGCAGAGTTTGCCAATATGAATATGAAGTTGTTGGAGGAACATCCTGAGATGGGACGTTTCTTTGAACGTATGAGTCGCCTTCCATTGGAGGGACTTACTCATATGGTTCCGGAAGGCGGAGCCGGTATCGGTATGCATGTCATTCCGGTGGAGAAGGCTATCGAGATGGAGAACAACTCTGTATCTGTAGAGCACATTTCTCACTGGTTGGACAAGTATGAAGGAAAATATGCAGCAAGCCCATGTTCTTGCCGCCGTTCTCGTAGAACCTATGAGGAAGGCTGCGCAGATGATCCGGAAGGATGGTGTGTAGCTGTTGGTGATATGGCTGACTATGTAGTAGAGACTGACAAGGGAGGACATTACATCACCAAGGAGCAGGCTCTGGAGATTTTCCGTCAGGCAGAGGACAATGGATTCGTTCATCAGATTACCAACATTGACGGAGAGGACAAGATTTTTGCTATCTGTAACTGTAACGTAAATGTATGTTACGCACTCCGTACCTCACAGCTTTTCAATACACCAAATATGAGCCGTTCTGCTTATCGTGCCCATGTTAAGACAGAGAACTGCGTGGCTTGTGGACGTTGTGTAGAGAGATCG
>JALEPP010000058.1 GCA_022767075.1 Agathobacter sp.
ATATCCACAAGATACGTAATTGTCCCTACGGTTACTAACAATCCACTGATTCCATAAGACATTTTACTAAGATAAATAATGGCTCTTACCACAAGGAAAAAGATACCCATAAACAAAAGAGTTAATACATCGGAAGGTATCAGCTTGTCTACTTTTCTCAAATATACCGTGGTATCCTTTGAGGTTCTTCTTCCTGTTATGGTTGTAAGATAAGCTAAAATAAGCAGGGAACCGGCTAATCCTACCACAGCCATGATTCCATATACTACACCATATCCACTGTTCCCCAGCACATAGATTACCTCTTGGGATTCTGTCTCCCGAAGCAGCACATTTTGCAAATGCTCTATGTAAAAAATACTTGTAACCATCAGAATCAGGAAAAACTGATGCAACACAGCATATCCCAATTTTCTGCTGGTAGAATATTTCTTCTCTTCCATTCCTTACGACCTTTCGATTTTGTATCCTACCCCCCATACAACCTTTAAGTACCTTGGCTCTTTTGGGTTAATCTCAATCTTCTCTCGAATATGTCGAATATGTACTGCTACCGTGTTATCTGCGCCAAAAGCTTCTTCATTCCATATTTTTTCGTAAATCTCATTGATGGAAAAGACTTTTCCCTGATTCTTCACTAAAAGTAAAAGAATGTTATATTCGATTGGAGTAAGCCTTACTTCCTCTCCATCTACCGTAACTTTTTTTAAATCGTCATTTACCAACAGGCCTCCAGTTTCGTAGACCTTCTCCGAATCCAGACTATTGCTCGCCAAAGTAGTATTTCTTCGGATCTGGGATTTTACTCTGGCTACAAGCTCCAATGGATTAAATGGCTTTGTCACATAATCATCGGCACCCACATTTAACCCCAGAATCTTATCTGCGTCCCCTCCCTTTGCGGAAAGAACAATAATTGGAAGCTTGCTTTCCTCTCGTATTTTCATAATCGCACGAATACCGTCTAATTTTGGCATCATCACGTCGATAATCAAAAGATCTACCTTTTCTTCACGTAGAACCTCAAGGGCCATCTCGCCATCATAGGCCTTTGCAACCTGAAATCCCTCCTGTACCAGATAGATTTCAATGGCATCTACAATTTCTCTGTCATCATCACATACCAGTATCTTCAAGAATCATTACCCCCTGCCATTTTTCTTGCCTGTAAAATTCTTTAACCTCTGATAAAACTCTCCTGTGGAAACATCTTTTTTACCATCCGAGTTTTTCTTCTTATTGCCTTCTTTGTTCTCTTCTTCCTTCCATTGAAAGTACTCTGCATCCAAATCAACCTTAATCTCCGGCTGGGTGCTTTCCTTTGCTTCCTTTGGTTCATCCTCCAACGGGATTCCCGCTTGCTCAAAATATTCCCGGTTGATTTTGATCTCTGTCTGACGATTTGCATAGAGATTTGTCTCTTCCAAAGCCTCCTGCGGATTCTTCTTTTCCTTCTGTCGTTCTCTATTTCTCTCTTCAATCAGCTTTAGATATTTCTCTGTATCAACTAAATCCTGAAGCTGTGATTTAAGCTCCAGCTGATTCCGGTGAATGACCTTTTGCTGTTCCTCCAGCTGTCGATTCATCTGTGCGTAAATCTCACTAATGGATGCGCCTGCCTTCGATATCACATCATTAACAGAACTAAGGGCCTCATCCGTGTACATAACAGATGCCGCATAGATATCCTCTGCTTTTCTACTTGCATCCCATACAATCTCATCGCCTTTTTTGCGGAACTCTCTCTCTGCACGATCCCTGCTCTGCTTGGTAAGCTCATAATCATCCATGATGTCGTAGATACACTTATTCAGTTCAGAAAGTAAGTCTAACATCTCCTGCTTATCTACGATAACCTTGCTTGGTTCCTTTCCATAAGGCTCACTTTTTGAGAGTAGCACATGCAAGCCCCTAAGCACTTTTTCTGTTCTGTCCTGATTGCTCATTCCTTTTTCCCCTTTTCTGTCTATTCCACATCTGAATAGTCCTGGTAGTTTGCAAGCCACACCACCCATCGTTGATAATTCACTCCAAGTGGATGGGTTCTGTCATTGGTGTAAGCCTCTGATAAACTATTGGTTTCATCATCAAAAATTGAGTTGCTGTCGATGTACTTTAAATGTTTTTCCTGTGCAATTTCCTTTAGATGACTATTGAGACGATCAATATTGGCATTGTTGTATATAGTATCTGAATCAGAGCGTCCCTTTGTTACGTGAAGATTCCCGCAAATAACAAGCTGTGTATCTGGTTGGAGCTCCATAATTTTTGTTATAAACTCACGATACAGATTACCTGTATAATCAATATCTGCCCCTAGCTCATTGATCCCCATCATCAGATAGATTCTGGAATAGTTATGTTTTGCTAATAATTCCAGAATGGTCACTTTTCCAACTCCTGGAATATCGATTGCCGTGTCATCCAAATCGTAAATGCAAAGTCCGGATGTTGCAAAAAAATGTGCCCCCTGGATATTTCCGTATTCCATTAATCCAACAGTTCTGGAATCTCCAATAAATAGAGTATTCTCAAAAAAATCCTCAGGAACTTCTCCCTGCACCTCTTCTACTGTAGCTACAACGGGAACGGGTTTCTTCTCCTCTACGACCACCTCTGTTGTATTTTCCTCTTCCACCGGTTCTGTAGATTCTGTATCATTAGTGGTTTCATTAACGGCTTCCTTATCCTTCTGATTCTCCCCTTTGTTTTCTTTCTTATTTGATTCTGCTACTGTAAACGGATTTTCCCCATAATTTTTCTTAATGGAGTCCCCAAATACTTTTACTCCCCCTATCAAAAGATATGCTGTCGCAACGAAAAGCAAACAGATTCTTATCATTTTCTTATTGTTCTTCATCATAATCTCTCATTTCTCTAAAACTGGAAGTACATAAAAGGATCGTTTGCTCCTTTGTATATCATATACAAGGATGCTCCAAACAATACGATAAGCACTGCTCCTTTCACATACTTGTTTTTTATCATCTCAAATAATGCTCTTGGTATTCTTGTAGAGAACAAAACTCCGGCTCCCAAGAATAACCCAAATTGACTTAAATATTTTTGCCAGTCTCCATGGAATACATTGACTCCACCGATTCCAATCAGCCTTCCCGCATAGGTCAAAAGCTCATTGATATCCGTAATGGCAAATATCATCCAGGAAAGGGGAATTAATACAATCATATAGATATGACCCATTGCTCGGTGTTCATTTAACACCTTGCCAAGCCACAATTTCTCATTGGCAATAATGAGGAATAGGAAAAGACCCCATGCTAAAAATGTCCAGGAAGCACCATGCCAAAAGCCTGTGAGAAGCCACACCACAAGGAGATTCAAGTAGGTTCTTCCTACTCCTTTTCGATTTCCCCCAAGAGGAATATACAGATAATCTTTAAACCAGCTTCCCAATGTAATATGCCATCTTCTCCAGAATTCTGTCATGGTCACAGAAATATAGGGATAGTTAAAGTTGTTAGGCAATTTAAATCCCATCATCTTCCCAAGACCTACCGCCATCATAGAGTATCCAGAAAAATCAAAGTAAAGCTGCAAGCTATATGCAATAATTCCCATCCATGCAAGTGGGGTCGATATACTTTGATATCCAATGGCTTCAATATTACTCCACATTCCACTTAATCGGTTTGCCAGAATTGCTTTTAACCCAAGTCCAAGTACAAAGAGCTCTGCGCCCTTTATGATTCCTTCTTTTGTAATATCCTTATGGGAAAGCTGCTTTTTTACCGTTTCATATCGAACAATGGGACCGGAAATCACCTGGGGAAACATTCCCATATAGACCGCAAATCGTAAAAGGCTTTTCTCCGCACTTACCGTTCCCCGATATACATCTATCAAATAAGATAAGCTCTGGAAGGTATAAAAGCTAATTCCGAGAGGAAGTAAAAGTCTGATGGATAGCTGTTTTCCAAATACACCTGCAAAAAAGCCCAGGTACTTGTACAAAAACAGCATTCCCACCTGAATCAGGATTCCAAGGACCAGCCATGCCTTTCCATTTCCCTTTTTATCCTCAATCAATCTTCCTAATCCAAAGGTTAATACGATAGATCCTGCAAATAGAAGGATGGATATCGGATTTGAAATACACCCATACATGTAAAAAACCAAACTGAATATAAGAATACACAGGTTCTTATACCGATTTGGCAATAAGTAATATATCAATATAAAGCATGGCAAAAACCACACCAGAAATTCCATACTGCTAAATAACATTTTTATCTCCATTCTTCGTAATACCTGTATTTATAATATATGGTAAAAACACGGTCTGCAAGCAGTTTTTAAAAATCCCCAGGAGGTTGATTCTTAATTTTTTCTTAACCAAACACCTGGGGATTTCTTCCTATTTATATAGTTTTGTGTCTGTCAATCATTCTACTGATCAATTTTGGTATTACGAATTTTGTCCCGGACTCTTAATATCATGGACGGACTTACCGATAACTCGTCAAATCCCATTTTTAAAAAGGTCTCTGTGAGAGATAAATCTGCTCCCAATTCTCCGCATATTCCAACCCAGCAGCCTTCTTTATGTCCATTATCCACAATCATTTGAAGCATTCGAAGAATTGCTTTGTGGTGTGGATTGTAGATTGCATCCAATTTTTCGTTCTGACGATCAATGGCCAGTGTGTACTGGGTTAAGTCATTGGTTCCTACAGAAAAGAAATCAACTTCCTTTGCCAGTTCATCGCTGATCATCACTGCAGCAGGAGTTTCAATCATGATACCTAACTCTACTTCTTTGTATAGAACCGCCTCTTGATCAAGCTCGGCTTTTACCTGAGCAACCATCTTTTTAATTTCCAACACCTCATCTAAAGAAATAATCATTGGAAACATAATCGCAATGTTTCCATAATAGCTTGCCCGATAAAGTGCTCTAAGCTGTGTACGGAAAATTTCCTTTCTGTCTAAACAGATTCGAATTGCCCGATATCCCATTGCCGGATTTTCTTCCTTATCCAAATCAAAATATTCCACCTGCTTATCAGCGCCGATATCTAATGTTCGTATGATGACTTTTTTGCCTGCCATTGTTTCCGCTACTTGACGATACGCGCGGAATTGTTCTTCCTCTGTTGGATAATCACTTGCTTCTAAGTATAGGAATTCACTTCTGAAAAGACCAATTCCTTGTGCATCATTAGTAAGAACACTTGCAACATCCGATACGGATCCAATGTTTGCATACAGATTTATTTTCTTTCCATCCAGGGTAATATC
>JALEPP010000067.1 GCA_022767075.1 Agathobacter sp.
GAAAAGAAAGAGAAGACATTAAGGCCACCCTTTGGTGGTCTTAATTCTATTTTAAGTCTTAAGCCTATTTTAATTTTTTTTACATTTCAGATGTGTTATAATGAGCCCAGAATAATAAAGAGAGGGACTTTACATGAAGAAAAAAACAATACCAATTCTTGTGGTTATTGCCTTAATTGTCCTGATTTTGGGCATTACGGTTATTGCGCGACTTGTGGAAAAATACACTCCTTCCAAGGAACGCATGGAATTAAACCAACAATATAACCTGACTCAGGAAAATCAGGCCGCACTGATTTTAAATGGGGAACTTTTTGAATATGAGAATTCCACCATCTGCCCTGCGCTGTACCTGGATGGGTCTCTATACCTGGATTACGCCTTTGTACATAACTACATTAATCCTCGCTTCTACTGGGATTCCAATGAAAATATTCTGTTCTACACCACAAGCAGTGATGTTATTTCTGCTAACGCCGAAAGCACATCCTACTTTGTCACGAAGGCTTCAACAGAATTTGGAAAGGTCATTGTAAAATCCTATACCGAAACTGCATATGTCAATGCTGACTTTGTAGCACAATACTCTGACATGCAGTTTTCTACCTTTGATGATTTCGAGACTCCACGTGCTGTAGTTCGTACCAAATTCGGTGATGTTGATACCATTACTGCGAAAAAGGATACCTGCATTCGTACCCTTGGCGGTATCAAAAGTCCAATTCTTGCTGATATCCCAAAAGGGGAAAAGCTTTATCTGTTAGCGGATTTGGATGACTGGAAGGAGGTAATGACAGAGTCCGGCATTATTGGATATGCCCGCACCAAGACACTTGGGGCTACTTCTACCGAAACCATCGCCTCCACCTATACACCGGAGAGCTTTTCTCATATTAAAAAGGATTATAACATCAATATGATCTGGCATCAGGTAGGATCTTCCGCCGGAAACAGTCAGATCAGCGATGTTCTTTCATCAACCAAGGGTGTCAATGTGGTATCACCTACCTGGTTCTATCTCAATGACAACAATGGTAATCTTTACGACCTTGCAAGCAAGGATTATGTCAATTACTGCCACAACCATGGAGTGGAAGTATGGGCACTGGTTAGCAACCTGGAGAACAAAGATGTGGATACTTCCTATGTATTGACCCACAGCTCCATTCGCCAGAATCTTGTGAACCAGATTGTGTCAGCCGCCATTCAATATAACCTTGACGGAATCAATCTTGATTTTGAAGCCTTAGATCGTGAAGAGGTGGGGGATGCCTATATTCAGTTTGTTCGCGAGTTATCTTTGAAGTGTGCCAACAATGGACTTGTCCTTTCCATCGACAACTACGCACCAACTGATTACACCGCTTTCTACAATCGTGCCGAGCAGGCAAATTTTGCTGATTATGTCGTAATCATGGGATATGATGAACACTATGCCGGTTCTGATGCGGGTTCTGTTGCTTCTGCCGGCTGGGTAAAGGAAGCAGTTGCCAACACATTAAAGGATGTACCTGCTGATCAGATTATCCTTGGAATGCCTTTCTATAATCGTATTTGGAAGCTTACTCCTGCTTCCGGAGATGACGCCGAGAACGAAGAGGGTGCTTATGTGGAGTATGAAACCACAAGCTACACCACCAACATGAGAGAAGCCAGAGATACCTTAGATCGCAATGGCGCCACTCTTGTCTGGTTAGAGGAAGAGGGACAGTACTACGGTGACTTCGCAGAAGGCTCTACCACTTACAAGATTTGGCTTGAAGATGTATCTTCTTTGGAATCAAAGCTCAATATTATGAAAGACAACGCCCTTGCAGGCGGCGCCTTTTGGAAATATGGGTTAGAAACCTCAGATGTATGGGATACCATTATTAAATACATGAATTAATCATAAACCTCTTGGATTTCTATAAAATGTATAGAAACAACCAAGAGGTTTTTTATGTTCAAAAAGCTTCCTTCTATGTCTATCCTTTTTCATGGAAGACTATTTCAACCGAACTCACTTCTCCGTCATAAGCTATTCCTTCTATGTCTTTTGGTCAGCTGTTATTTCGGCTCTGTCTTTTTCTCCAGAGAGGTCTCCGCTGTATCCAATGTGATTACACCCGCCAAGTCCATTGTGATTGATCCCGGTCACGGCGGCATTGATCCCGGAAAGGTTGGCGTAAATGATTGCCTGGAAAAGGAGATCAACCTTTCTATTGCCCAAAAGGTTAAGGACTTGTTGGAACAGGATGGATATGATGTATACTTAACCAGATCCAACGATAAGGATCTCTTTCCCGTTACCTCCAAGCATCCCAAACGAGACGATTTACAGGCCAGGGTTTCCCTCATTGAAAAAGTGGATCCGTATTTTACCGTGAGCATTCATCAAAACAGCTTTCCTTCTGAGAACGTCTCCGGACCACAGGTGTTTTATTATCACACTTCCAAGGAGGGGGCCCAGCTTGCACAGGTTTTACAGACCTGTCTTAACGACCTGTTATCTCCAGCCTCCAAACGTGAGTGTAAGGATGACGATTCCTACTATCTACTAAAAAAAACCACAACTCCAACAGTGATTGTAGAGTGTGGTTTTCTTAGTAATCCGAAGGAGGCCTCCATGCTTGTGACAGACTCCTATCAAGACCTGGTAGCTTCCGCCATCTATCAGGGAATTGTCACCTATCTCAACACTACAAGTTCGCCAAATCCTGTAGTGTTACAATAAAGGCTTCCGCTACGTGATATAAGCGTTTTGTAGCTACCGGATTTTTTTCCTGGGATTCTGTTACTCTTTGTCCTAACTGATTTGAGCTTGCTTTGTCCAAAGACAAATCCGGCATATATGCCACTGATAGATCAAGTGGTTCTCCGCTCTCCTCCTGGAAACGTCCCACAAACTCCGGCAGTGCTTGGGCAAGCAGCTCTCTGGTGTCATTGGAATCTGTTGCAATCAATCCGGAAATCTGATTCTCTCTTGCCTGAAAGCTTGCGGCAATTTTTCCCATAAGCTCCCCATGAAAGAGGATATCCACAAGACCTGTGGTGTCTTTCCCCCTAACCACCCGAAGGGCTAATGTCTCTACACCTTGAGGGGTATCAACGGGAATCAGATAGCTTTCTTCCTTCCCGGCTCTCTGACCTGCAAGCTTAACCTCCTTACACATGAGCTGAAGCTGCCTCAAATCCACTGCTGTGATTTGTTCCTTTTCATTTATCATGGTTTTCATCACATTTTCAGCCACATCCGCCAAGGCTTCCTGAGCCTTGGCAAGCTCCTTAGGATGCTTCAGGGATTCCCCAAACTGCTCCAATACTTCATCCTTTAAGTCCTCTATCTGATCCTTTGCCGATTTGGCCTTGTCATCCACCCCAAAAATCTGTTTCATAAGTGTTCCGGAATGAGCTATCAGCTCTGCCGCTGCCATAACATTGGATGGGGTTGCAACCGTATCCATCCTCTCTAAGAACTGGTAGACCTCCTTTCCTGCTTTTACCACCTTCTGGGCTCCATCTAATTCCCACTTAGCATATTCGCAATCTATATCCCGGCTTTCCTCTGACCCTGAATGGTTTTCCTCAATGGTTGCCATAAGCTCTGATGGTTTCATTTCCTGCCAGTCTATCTTATCTAATATCTTAGTATGCTCCGGAGTCAGATGATTCGCAACCGTCCAAAGGCTATCCTTTTCGTAGCTGTAAGCTGTTTCAATCTGCTGATCGATGGCCGTGCCCATACTTTTGCCTTCTACACCGCTAAATGTAGAATCAATGGTGTAATCCATGCCATGTCTTCTACCGGTTCTCACCGCGGATAAGAGGTTCTTCATATTGAGCTCCACCCCCTGCTGCAATACCGACCCAATTGCTGCCCCATCTGTTTTTTCCACCTGATGTATCAAGCGATAGATTCCAATAAAGCTTTCTCTTTCTTCCGGTGTGATTCCATTTTTCTGGTCCAATTTCCACAGAAACTCACTGAATTTAGCGATATCTCTTCCCTGCTCTGTTTCAATTTCTTCCGCGAAGGTGTTCGTCTCCTCCAGGGTCATTTCCAGTGGATTTTTTCCTCTTCGAATCATTTCGAGGGTTACAGAACCTGTCATTGCCTCAATGGTTCTTTGCACCTTTTGATCGGCTGCCTTTACCTTCTCAATGTTCTCCTTCGTTATTTCCATCCTATTATAGGCAAGAATACGCACAGCTCTCCTGTTGACCCCTGTGGTTTCCATCTCTAGTTCTTCCAATCTGGCATCTACACTGTGAAATGCTTTTTCAATGGAATCCCCCATATCCTTCCGTGGCGCTGTACCTACCGTCTCATAACGTGCGTTTGCCTGTTTTAATAGCTGCGTGAGAGTTGATTCTTTCTCCAAAAATGATGGGGTTCCAATGACATATTCCGGGGCATTTCTTAACTGAGCCAAGGCATCCATGGTCCCTACCATGGTCTTGCTCTGGGCTTCTATTACCGGAAGCTGATCTTTGATCTCCTGTGTCGAAACTCCCTTTGCCTGAAGCTTATTCACAAGTAATTCCTTGTAATACTGTTCCTCCTTATGCTTTAAGCTCTCTACCTCCTTAGAAATCGGATCAATGTCCACCGTATCCAGTCCCTTTTTCTCGTTGGTCAGATTAGCATCCGCCGTCATTTTTAATCTGGTTTCTTCTCTCTGTCTGGTTTGGGTCAAATCCCTAAGATTCGCATCCTGAGGACGTTTGCCATTTGCGATGGCTTTTGTAATAAGACTCATGGAAGTTCCAAAAGACATCCCATCTGTTCCAAAGCTTGCACCAATTGTTTCCAATACATGAAGCTTCTCCAGATTTTCCACTGTTAAAGGGATTTCATTGGCTAACAGCCATTTACAATTTCCTATTTCTTCTTTACTGACTTCCATTTGATTGGACTCAAGAAAGCCTTCCACCAGCTCATCCAATTCCTGATGCTGTCCCATAGCCTCCTCCATGGATGTCACCTGACTTCCATTTCCGCTATGAGTGGCTCTGTAGGTATTCTCAATGGTTGGCTCTAAATCATTCTGTAACAGATAACCCATTACATCCTCTGTCATCCCTTCTATTCCCGCCAACTGGGTTAAGGCTTCCTTCACACCCTTAAGGTTGTCCTGATTTGCTGGTAAATCACTCTCTTCCAATTTACTCTCTACTTCTTTGGCAAGAGCTGTACTGCCTAAAGCTTCCTCCAAGGTTTCTTGATCCAGGTCTCCTGGCCCAACCATGTCTGAGCCTGTTTTTGCCATATTGATTTTGATTTTCTCTACCACCGTCACCATTTCCTCCGGGGTGGTTTCATCCAGAGAAAATCCGTCTTTTTTCATTTCCTCGTAGTCCTTGGGAGAAACTGTATGGGAAAGAACCACCATCTGATCCATTCTGGTAGCTATATCTACAGCTCCTTCCCGCTGAAACTGCTCCGCTGCAGTCTTCTCTCTCTCCTTGCTCTGTGGTCTTCCGTAACCCCAGTCCTGGGAGCTTCCATTGCCTTTTTTCTGAATATCCACGGTAAATGCCTCTGTCAAAGACACTACTCCCGTCTGCTGTTGTGGCACATTTTTATTTTTCATCCCCTCTAATAGGGTCGTCTGTTCCTTATGAACCTGCTCGATTTTCATGAAATACTCCTAAAAAAATCTCCGATATCTTCTACAAACTTCCTTTGAAGTTCATATAGTATATCGGAGATTCCTTTTGGTTTCTAAAGTTTTCTACGAGTTCTTATTTGGTTGTTTTCTTAGTGTCTTTCTTTCCTGCTGGTTTTGTGCCTGCAGTCTTTTGGGTTGCGGATGTCTTTGTGCTTTTTGGCGGATTGAAACGGAAAACCGCAACCTCATATGGTGCCAACGGATAACCGATGGAATTCTCTCTTCCATCCCACTCCATTTTCTTTGAGCGATACGTTTTCTTTTTCGGCGCCGGCAATCCTGAAAACTCAGGGTCCTGAGTGCTAAGCACTTTTTCATAGCTTCCTGCCTGTGGCACTCCAACACGAAATTCAGGTCTTTCCACCGGGGTAAAGTTCACTACAAACAGTAGATTGTTCTTTCCATCCTTGCTCTTTCGTACAAAACTGTAAATGCTCCTTTCGGCATCGTCTGCATTGATCCACTGGAAGCCTTCCCACGAGGTATCTAATTCATACATACATGGATTCTCGTGATACAGCTTTAACAAAGCCTTCATCCAATCTTGTACCTTTTTGTGATTCGGATTCTCAAGGAGATACCAATCCAGCTCTCTTGCCTCGCTCCACTCCTGCACCTGTGCAAACTCCTGTCCCATGAACAAAAGCTTCTTTCCCGGATGTCCCATCATAAATCCGTAGCCAGCCATAAGATTTTTGTATTTGTCCTCCTCAAGGCCCGGCATTTTATTTAGCATGGAGCATTTTAGATGTACAACCTCATCATGGGATAGAACTAAGATGTATTTCTCACTCTCATTGTAGCTCATTGCAAATGTCATCTTGTGATGATTGAATTTGCGGAAGTATGGATCAAGCTTCATATAATCTAAAAAGTCATGCATCCATCCCATGTTCCATTTGTATGTAAAGTTCAAACCGTTGTCCTTAGCTTTTCCCGTTACCTTTGGCCATGCAGTAGATTCCTCCGCAATCATCATAGTTCCCGGATTTCTTCCTAAAATCACGGTATTGATATGTTTAAAGAACTCTACCGCATCCAGGTTCTCATTTCCACCATACTGATTTGGGACCCACTGACCATCCTGCTTTCCATAATCCAGATAAAGCATAGAGGCCACCGCATCTACACGCAGTCCATCAATGTGATAATGCTCAATCCACATTAATGCGCTTCCGATTAAGAAGTTCTTTACTTCGCTTCTTCCATAGTCAAAAATCTTGGTTCCCCAATCCGGATGCTCGCCCCTTCTTGGGTCCGGATGTTCATACAAAGGATATCCGTCGAATTCTGCCAATCCATGGGCATCTCTCGGAAAATGTGCCGGTACCCAATCAAGAATGACTCCGATTTTGTTCTTATGACATTCATTAATGAATGCCGCAAAATCCTCCGGCGTTCCGTAACGAGATGTAGGTGCAAAATATCCGGTTACCTGATATCCCCAGGAACCGTCAAACGGATACTCAGAAATTCCCATAAGCTCAATGTGGGTATATCCCATCTCTTTTACATATGGAATCAGTGTCTGTGCCAGCTCTTTATAACTATAAAATCCATCGTCTTCTCTCCCCGGATGACGCATCCAAGATCCCGGATGCACCTCATAGATTGCCAGAGGCTTCTCCATCAAAGACTCCTGGGACTCCTTATCTCTCTGCTTCATCCAATTGCTGTCACTCCATTTGAAGTGGGAAATATCACATACCACACTGGCATTTCCCGGACGAAGCTCACCATAGCTTGCATATGGATCCGCCTTATATAGCTTTGCGCCGCTTTGGGAGACAATCAGGTATTTGTATAAATCTCCTTCTTTTGCCTCCGGAATAAAAAGCTCAAATACACCCATTTCCTGTGGTTCTACGCGCTTCATCTCGTGACTTGTCTCATTCCATTGGTTAAAAGAGCCAATCACATATACTTTCTCTGCCCTTGGTGCCCATACGTCAAAAACGACACCTTTTTTGCCACCTTCCTTTATTAGGTGCGCTCCAAGCTTTTGATAAATCTCATAGTGTGTACTTTGCCCAAACAAATAACTGTCTAACTCTGAAAAAAAAGCCATTCTATACCCCCGATAACCTTTCCTATTATTTTATACTACCTCAAAATCACGTTCTCTTAAGATAATCTTATTATCCTCCGTATAACGCTTAGATGTCAACATACTAAAGGCTTTTTTTAATCCACCCTTTTCTGATGCTTCAATTGCACTATCCACAATTGATTTCACTTCTGTCAATGTGGTATCCTGGTCCAATCTCTGGATATTACTGATTCGATTGTACAATGCCAATACGGCCATTTCATCGATTTCATAGCCCAGTTCTCTGGCATATGACTTACCAAATGCAACCAGCTCATCATTGTTAAAGGTTGGAACTGTAATCTTTTCGGAGAAGATTTTACTTAGTCCTTCATCATAAGATAAAACCTTTTTGATTCCAACCGTGGTATCTTCCAAAATAATAAATACTCCTGATGCATCATGTTCCAGAAGGAATGACAATGATACTGCAGTCTCTCTGGACATAGCACTTGCAGACTCAATAATCAGGCAACCCCCTGCAACCTTTTTCAATAGCTGTGCTACATCTTTTTTGTTTAATGCATCACCGCTGATTTTTCCTACTTTTCCGGATGGTTTGCCAATCTCCTTCTGCAAGGCTTTGATTACACTGGTTGCAAGAACCGTTTTTCCACAGGCCTTTCCACCTTGAATAATCAGATTGCCTCTTCCGGCATTTTCGTCCTTGGATAAATGTTCTATGGTTCCTGACAAAGCCTGACAAAGCTGATCCTCCATACCCTTTACCGGAACAAAATATGAGAATACACTCTTAAGCTCCTTAGAAAGAGCTGTCATTTTCTTTTGATTTTCCTTAGTAGTCTCCTCTTTTTCTTCCTTTTCTTCTAAGGCTTCTGAAAGATCCGGCATACGAACCGTTTTCTGGGTCAGAATATTCTGCTTGGTCAAATGTTCTAAATCCGGAAGTCTTCTGGTCTTTCCAATTTCTTCTATACGGATTTTCTCCGGCTGCTCTGATTCTGCATTCTGTGAAACAACGGATGCTCGCACCTCCGAAATCACCTCCGGTTCCACCGGATCCGGATAGATCTCCTTAACATCGTCCTGTGCAACCAGGACTTCCTCCATAATCTCCTGCGGAGCGGAAGCTTCCTCCGTAATTTCCTCCGTAGCGAAGGCTTCCTCTATCATCTCATGGGTAGCGGAGGTTTCCTCTATCATCTCATGGGTTGCGGAGGCTTCCTCAGTAATCTCCTGTGGAGCCAGTTCTCCTGCCGCTGAGTCTGTTCCAACCTCTTCTGTGAGTCTTTGAATCTCTTTTCCAAGAAGCTCATTCATGTCCTGGAACATTTTTCCTGCTTCCACCTTCTGTCTGTTCAGAAGCTGCTCTGTATTTTCTATTGGTTGTGCCATGATTTCATCCGACACACTCTCTTCTCTCTGAAGATACTCTTCCTCCAAAAGCTCTCTTGGGGTTACACCCGCATCCAGCTTTGGAATGACATCCTGAAGGCGATCCATGAGCTCTTCTGCTTCCTGTAATGCTCTGGCTTTTGCAGATTCCAGTTTTCTCTGCTGAGCTTCCTGGAGGGCCTGCTCTGCTGCATGCTTGGTCTTTTCCCACTCCTCCAATACATCTTCAATACTCATCTGGCCTGTAATCTGCTTCTCCACATTACTGTCTTCTACCATCAGACTCATCTGACCATCGTGATCCTCTCCAATCAGTTCCTGGAAATTAATTTTGAGGGATCCGTCTATTTCCTCATCTGTCTCAATGTGCACTTCTTCCGTCACAGTCTCTTCTTCTCTTGGCAGCTGTAGATACGGAATCTCCTCAACCATCTTTTTTATGGTCTCCATAGTGTCTGAAACCGTTTCTTTTTCTGTTGCTTCCATAATCTGCTGCATTCCTCTTGCGATCTCCTGCTGCAAATTGGTCGTATTGAATTTATCTATTCCGGCTTTTACCTGTGGAATAGATACGGAACCATGGCCAAACTCTCCGGCCTTTTCCATCTCTGATGCAACAATGTCCGTCACTCCAGCCTGTTGTCTTCTATAAGTGCGATACTTTTCTTCCTGACTTTTGGTCAATGGCTGATAGAGCATCTTTAGCTCCAAAGCTCTCTCCACATATGGACCATCCCCAAACCAAAGGATCAGCTCATCGCACGCCTCAATACATTTATCACTCATTCCTGCTCTGTGATACAGATACGCCAGCTCGTAAGACCATTCCTCTGTGTATTCAACTTCCTTGAACTCCTCCAGAATGGCAATCAATTCTCCAATATCGGCGCCCTGCGCTTTTTTGATGTTGTATCTAAGCACATACTTCAGATTATCGTGAGGCGCGATTTCTACAAATTCTCTGTAGTATTCATTTGCACCATCAAAGTCTGACATCTTGATTGCAACCTCTGCCAGACGATAAACGATCATTCTTCCAATAGGCGAACGATCATAAGCCATCAGGAGCACATCTCTTGCATCCTCATAGCGCCCTATTTTTTCATATATTTCTCCGGTACGGAAAAGCGCATTTACGTTTTTTATTTTATTCCAGTTAATGGAATCTGCAATCTCAGCTGCAGCTTCATAATTCTCATCCGCACACAAACTTTTCATCTGGTCAAGTTTTACATTGTATTCGTATTTGTCCAACGTCTTCACCTCAACATATAGCCGATTTTAGGTTCTAAATATCTAGTATTAGTGTAGCACAGCACATTTCATATGTCAAAAAAGTGTAAGAACATCTATGCTGTTCTTACACTTTTTTTCTCTTTATTATGACTCTTTTTTCTCTTCTTTACTCGGTTCTTTCGCTTTTTCCTCTTTGCTATATGGAGATTCGTATTCTAAAAAGCTCATCTCTTTGCTTTCTTCATTTACAGCCTCAAGATAAATATACTTCGTGGTCTCCTTTGGAAGACCTCTTTTTCCAAGTCCATAATTAACTAATTGCTGAACAATGTAGTAAATTACACCAAATACCGGTACGCCAAAGACCATTCCTGCAAAACCGAACATTCCTCCAAATACCAAAATGGAGAACATAACCCAGAAGGAGGAAAGTCCCGTAGAGTTTCCAAGAATCTTTGGTCCGATAATATTACCGTCTACCTGCTGCAGGATTAGGATAAAGATCAGCAGATATAAGGCATGTATCGGACTTTGGATGACTACCAGCAGTAAAGCTGGTATCGCTCCGATGAACGGTCCAAAGAATGGGATGATGTTGGTAATTCCAATAATGATAGACACTAACAGACTGTCCGGAATTCTCATGATGCAACATCCAATATAGGCAATCACACCGATAATTGCTGAGTCTAATATTTTTCCGGTAATAAACCCTCCAAAAATATCGCTGGATTTACGAACCGTTTTGATAATAATGTTGGCACGTTTTGGTTTAAATATGGTGTATAAAATCTTCTTGCTTTGTCCGGTTAAGGTCTCCTGAATCATCATCACATACACGGCTACGAAGATACCAATCAGGAAGTTCGCAATAACCTTAACAATAGAAATGACCCCGCTGGTAATCTGTGCCACGTATACCTGAGCCTGAGGCTTTAACGTGTGCTCCACATAATTCTGGAACCAGTTCGTAATGTAATCCATGGCAGACTCGATGGTATGTGCAAGATTGGTGTTTTTCAACACATCATCCAGCTTGTCGGTAAAGTTATCCACATAAGTTGGCAATGTCTCTGTAAGAGAGGCAATACTTGAAATTGTGGCCGGCACAATGGCCGCTATCAAAAGCCCTAAGATTAAGAACAGGAAAATTACAGAGCTTGCCACTCCAAGACTCCGGGCCATCTTTTTGGCCTTTTTCTCTTTCACCTTTCGTCTGTGTAGGAATTTTAAAATAATTCCCTCACAGAATCTCATAACAGGATTTAGCATATATGCAAGGACCAATCCAATGATGATTGGCTGCGCAGCCGTGAATATCTTGCCCCATACATCTGTAAATCCATCAAATCTTAAAATGATAAAGAAGAATAGGATACAGCATACTACCGTAATAAATGCCGTTATACCTATCTTGACATATTTTTTTGTCTCAAGTCCCTGCAAATACGCAAGCTCCTTCTCGCTTTTCTGCTCTATGGTCTTCTCTGTTTGTCGTCTGATTTCCTCGTCTATCATATATTTTGCCTCCTATCCTCTGTAATAGTTGATAAGACATCCCTTTAATATGATTTCCTTTTCATCTTCTGTTAACTCACTCATTTTTAATGTGAATGGTACAAGCTCATCGTCTTTTACCAGATAAGCTGTATACTCCAGTTTTCCTTCTTCAATAGAGCTTCTGATACCCGGAAGGAAAATATAATCAAGATTCTTAAATGGAAGCTCTCCTTCATCAATAATGAATGGAAGCATTCCCCAGTTGATTAAGTTGGAACGATAACGTTTTGTAGCGTATTCGTTGGCAATGTTTGCCCATCCTCCTAATACCTTCTGGCAGGATGCAGCCTGCTCTCTTGCAGATCCATCTCCCGGTTTTACTGCAAAAATAGTGCTTCCGAATCCAATATTATCATGATTAACCTGCGGATACTGTGCTTTAATTGCCTGCATGATCGGTTTTAATTCCGGACATGCCTCTCCTGCACATTCTCCGTTCTCAATTGCTTTCTGAGCCTTCTGAATCTCCTTGGCTCTTGGAACGTAATCAGGGTCCTTTCTGGAAAGAGCAAACTCTGCAAGTCCAAGCGGATTTGAGCGGAAGGATGAGGTCTCTCCCGATGGAATCAACTCGTCGGTTGTTGTTACCGGATCATGAATCTCTGAAACCACCTTCAATACCATGTTCTCCGGCAACGCACTCATTGCCGGCCAGTCTTTGATGTTTGGTCCAAATTGGATTTCTACCGAAGGATCCGCTACCCCTTTACTATCAAATACGCGATTCTCGTAAATGGTCTTGTCAAAGAAGTATTTTGGTTTTGTAAAGTTCACATCCACATCCGCTGCAGAAGTAAGGTATCCCTTGTTTGCTGCGGTTGCCGCAATGGAACGTGCATCCATAAGTGCAACAGATGAAATCTGTCCGTTTTGTACCTTTGATCCCACTCTTTTAGGGAAGTTTCTTGTTGAATGACGAATAGAGAATGCGTTATTTGCAGGAGTATCTCCAGCACCGAAGCATGGTCCACAGAACGCCGTCTTAACGATTGCTCCGGTTGCCATAAGGTTCGCCACAGCTCCGTTTTTTACAAGCTCCATATAAATCGGGGTCGATGCAGGATATACGGATAACGTAAACTCGTCTGCGCCAATTGAGTGGCCCTTCAAAATGTCTGCTGCATCGCAGATATTTTCAAATCCACCACCTGCACAGCCTGCAATAATTCCCTGGTCTACATATAATTTTCCATTTCTGACTTTGCTCTTTAGGTCGAGCTTTACTTTTCCATCAAAGCTTACTTCTGCTCTCTTTTCACAGTCATCTAAGATGTCCATAAGGTTTGCATTAAGCTCATCAATGGTGTAGACATTACTTGGATGGAATGGCATAGCAATCATTGGCTTAATGGTGCTTAGGTCAATTTCAATAAAGCTGTCATAGTATGCCACTTCTGCCGGATTAAGCTCTTTGTAGTCCTCAGATCTTCCATGAATCTCATAGAACTCTTTAATCTTGTCATCGGTTTTCCAGATAGATGAGAGACAGGTGGTCTCTGTGGTCATGACATCCACACCAATTCTAAAGTCAGCGGACAGGTTTTCTACTCCTGGTCCAACGAACTCCATAACCTTGTTCTTTACGAATCCATTGCCGAACACTTCTCCAATAATCGCAAGGGCTACGTCCTGAGGACCAACTCCCTTCATTGGGGTTCCTGTCATATAGATACCTACGACTCCAGGCATATCGATATCATAGGTCTTATTTAACAACTGTTTTACAAGCTCTGGTCCCCCTTCTCCCACTGCCATGGTTCCAAGTGCTCCATAACGGGTGTGAGAGTCAGATCCAAGAATCATCTTGCCACCTCCTGCAAGAACCTCTCTTGCAAACTGATGAATGACCGCCTGATGAGGTGGTACATATACTCCACCATACTTCTTTGCGCAGGTAAGTCCAAACATGTGGTCATCCTCATTGATGGTACCTCCTACTGCACAAAGACTATTGTGGCAGTTGGTAAGGACGTAAGGAATAGGAAATTTCTCCAATCCCGATGCACGTGCTGTCTGAATAATACCTACGAAGGTAATATCATGGGATGTCAATTTATCAAATTTAATCTGAAGCTTATCCATATTGCCGGAGGTATTGTGATCTCTCAAAATGCCATAGGCAATGGTTCCTTGTTTCGCTTCTTCTTTTGTCATACTTTTTCCGGTTTTACTTTTTACGGCTTCTAATGCTTCCTTCTCATCCAGAATGACTTCTCTTCCTGAAACAAGGTATGCACCATTCTCATATAACTTCATATTTTCGCAACCTCCAATTTCTATTAAACCAAATTATATAGTTTGCCAGATTATAAATCAAGGGAAAAAGACAGTGTGGCAATAAATAAATCACCATCGCTGGACAGGACTAATTCACCGCCCATAAGTTGTGTCAAATTCTTTGCTATGGATAATCCAAGTCCGCTGCCCTCTGTGGTTCTGGATGTCTCTCCCCTTACAAATCGTTCCGTCAAATCCTTTTCTCCACCGGCATCAATACTGATTGGTTTTGAAGACACATTTTTGATGGTAAAAACTGCCTTGTTGCCAATCTGATATAATTCCACATACACTCTTGTTTTTTCCATGGCGTATTTGGACGCATTGATATACAGGTTCTCAATCACCCGGTAAAGCTGTCTTCCGTCCGCTTCGATTACCATGGAATTCTGCGGAACCTTGGTGACAATGGTTAAATCTCTTGCCTCAAATCTTTCATTGAATTCTCCGCCCGCCTGATACAGAAGCTCCACCAAATCAATCTTTTGTATCTCCAGCACAATGTTACCGGAGCTGATTCTGGATGCCTCCACCAAATCCTCTGTCAACTGTTTCAATCTCTGGGATTTCTCATCCAGTATTTTGAGATAACGCTTTGCATTCTCATTTTGCAAATCTTCTCTCTTTAACAAATCCACATAATTTACAATAGAGGTAAGTGGGGTCTTGATGTCATGAGACACATTGGTAATCAGATCTGCCTTCATTTTCTCATTTTTGATGCTTTCTTCGATGGCAGACTG
>JALEPP010000088.1 GCA_022767075.1 Agathobacter sp.
AGCTGTAATGCTAGATAGAAATCAGATTGTAACAGAAGTAGACCTTTGCGGTGTGAAGCTAAAGAACCCTGTTATGACCGCATCCGGAACCTTTGGCTCCGGTGCAGAGTACAGTGAATTTGTTGATCTAAATAAGCTTGGAGCGGTAGTGACAAAGGGAGTGGCCAATGTTCCATGGCCGGGAAATCCGACCCCACGTATTGCGGAAGTGTACGGAGGTATGCTCAATGCGGTAGGTCTTCAGAACCCGGGAATCGATCTCTTCTGTGAAAGAGATATCCCTTTCCTTCGCCAGTATCAGACGAAGATTATTGTAAATGTATGTGGACATTCCACAGAGGAATATATTGATGTGGTAGAAAGACTTGCAGACGAGGATATCGACTTGATGGAGGTTAATATCTCCTGTCCAAACGTGAAGGAGGGTGGTATCGCCTTTGGTCAGGACCCAAAAGCGGTAGAAACCATTACCTCAGAATTAAAAAAACGTGCAAAGCAGCCAATCATTATGAAGCTTTCGCCTAATGTCACAGATATTCCAGATATGGCAAGAGCTGCAGAGGCAGGAGGGGCAGATGGTTTATCGATGATCAATACCTTAACCGGTATGAAGATAGATATCCATAGACAGAAATTTGTCCTTGCCAATAAAACCGGAGGAATGAGCGGGCCAGCCATTCATCCTATCGCAGTTCGCATGGTGTACCAGAGCGCCAATGCGGTGAAGATTCCTATTATTGGAATGGGTGGAATCATGAAACCGGAGGATGCCATTGAGTTCATCCTGGCAGGAGCTACAGCGGTGTCTGTTGGTACTGCCAACTTTACAAATCCAAGGATTACTGAGGAAATTGTAACGGGCATCGAAGATTATATGATGAAATACGGTGTAACAAACATCAAGGATCTGGTGGGAGCAGTACACGAATAAGAAGGACTAATTTATGGACAGAAATCAAGATAAGCATCGGCTGAGTATTGCAGACATGATTACATTGCTTCGTATTGCAGGGACAATTCTATTGTTGTTCTTTCCGGCGCTTTCACCGGCATTTTTCATATTGTACGCACTAACGGGTTTGACGGATGTGCTGGATGGCTGGATTGCCCGAAGAACAAAAACGGCCAGTGATTTTGGGGCAAGGTTAGACAGTGTTGCGGACCTGCTGTTTTACATGGCAATGTTGCTTAAGATTTTTCCGGTTTTATGGGATATCCTCCCTGTTCCTATCTGGTTCTTTGTGGTTGTCATCGTGGTTGTGCGCCTGGCTGCATACCTGACAGCTGCTGTGAAATACCGTCGATTTGCATCGTTGCATACGTATCTCAATAAGCTGACAGGAGTTGCAGTATTTCTGGTTCCGTTTTTGCTTCTGTCGAATTACGGGATTCTATTTTGTTGGATAGTGGGCGTTGTTGCCATGGCTGCATCTCTTGAGGAACTAATCATTCACATTCAAAAGCCGGAATACTGTGCCAACACAAAATCGATTTTATCGAAAACGGGTTGATAAAAAACGAGTTAGAAGGAAACAGAACAGAGAGGGGAAAAAGATGAGTAATTTAGAGACAGATAGACTTATATTGAGAAGCTGGACAGAGGCTGATGCAGAAAGTTTATATGAATATGCCAAGGACCCGGATGTAGGTCCTATTGCAGGTTGGCCACCACATAAGTCCGTTGAAGAAAGTCTCGATGTCATAAGAAATGTATTCAACGGGAAAGAGTGCTACGCAATCTGCGAAAAAGAGAACGGCAAGGCAATTGGTGCCATTGAGCTAAAACTGAACGGACATACGGATATGACAGAGCGTGACGATGAGTGTGAATTAGGCTATTGGCTTGGAAAACCATTCTGGGGAAGAGGATATATGCCGGAAGCGGCAAGAGAAATCCTTCGTCATGGATTTGAGGATATTGGCATGAATACCATCTGGTGTGGATACTATGATGGCAATCTCAAATCAAAAAGGGTACAGGAAAAGGTTGGCTTCCGATATCACCACACCTGTGAGGCTGTTCCGGTTCCACTCTTAAACGAAACAAGAACGGGACATACAAATGTAATGACAAAGGAGCAGTGGGGAGAGTCGCGAAAAGAACAATAAAAGTGTGTTGCCTTATGGCGTAAGTCCAGCTTACGACAGAGGTGCACACTTTTTTTGAAGGGAGATTTAAAAAAATGCAAGGCTGTATATCTGCAAGTCTTTTGCGAAGGTAGAGAACTATCGAAAATGACTGTATGCACATAAAATAGTGAGAGATTAATGAGAAAAAATATCAATAATGAAATTTAATGAGAAAATATCTTGACAAGAACAGTTAGTTATATTAAACTCAACATGGTTAGAAAACACTAACCTGTTTGATATTGTATTGATAAACAGCATACTACGGAGTGGAAAGGTATGGAAGAAGATATGAATTTAGCTGATGCAATGATTGGAGAAGAATATATTGTGAAAGAAATTCAAACGGAAGATGAAGAATTAATATCATTTTTGTTTTCGCTTGGATGTTATAGCGGAGAACCTATCACTGTAATTTCCCACAT